>NZ_DATBQK010000117.1:0-25973 GCF_036560865.1 Rudaea sp. | reverse complement strand
CGCCAGATCGAGCATCCGCAGACCACCTGCGCCGCTGGTGAAATCGCGGTGGACGATGCGCTTGTACAGTTTCTGGATTGCGTCTTCGGACAGCGTCTCGCCACCGAGCACGATCTTGAAGCCGTTGTAGTCGGGCGGATTGTGGCTGCCGGTGACCATCACGCCCGAACCAATCTCGCGGTGATAGGTGGCGAAGTACAACACCGGGGTCGGCGCAGCGCCGATGTCGACCACGTTGACGCCGCTGCTGCGCAGCCCGTCAATCAGCGCATCCGAGAGTTCCGGGCCGGATAGCCGACCATCGCGTCCAACCGCGATTTCCGCGAGGCCACGGCCGATCGCCTCGCTGCCGATCGCGCGGCCGATTTCACGTGCGACCGTGGCGTTCAGGGTTTTGCCGACCACGCCGCGGATATCGTAGGCGCGAAACATGCTGCGATTGACTGCAACCGCCGGTCCGGCGGCTTGAGCGGCTTTGTCGGCGCCGACCAAGGCAGCCGCAACCGGTTCCGTTTTCTTGCGCTGCAGCGTGGATTGAGCGAGCGCGGATACAGGGTCGCGTCCTGACAGACGATCGAACATGGCTCGCAAACCCTGATCGCGCGCGTAAAACGTCAGCGCGCCGATCAGCAGCGCGAGCAGCAGCAGCGGGATCAGCAACCCCAACTCGCGCGGAACGAAAATAGGTTGCAACGGTGGCGCCGTACCGATGCGCAGTGTGCTGTCGGCTATCGGTACTCCCTGTGTGTTGAGTGTGCTGCCGGCGCTCATGTTGCCAATGCTCGCCAGCACGAGATCGCCGTTGCCGTCACCCTGACGCAACTCCGCGCGCGCCGCCGTCAGTTCGCGCTGCCCAAACGCGGCGATCACCGGAGCGAACGGCAGGGCAACGTAAGCCAGGGCGACGAGTTGGTTGTCACGCAGAACCGGCAGGGCGACCACCAGATTGCGCTGTTTGCCGACGCCGGTCGCCGACTGCATCGGCCCCATATGCTGCAGTCGATGAGCCTGGACGATTACCGAGGCCTTGGCATAGCCGAACTGGGGAAAATTAGCCGAGATCACATCGGCGATATCCGGGCGATAAAAGTCCACGCTGACCAGATCCGGCAGGACCCGTTTCAACGCTTCTGCGGCCGCGGGGCGGCCTACGTCGCCCTGCGCCAGCGCTGTCGTCACCGCCTCGTCAGCAACGGCGCTCTGCACACGCGTACGATCAACCGTGATGAGATTGCCAAGCGTACGGACTTCCCAATCGCGCACCTCGTCGACTCGCGCCGTCTCGCTGCGCTCGCTGAACACCAGCCATGTCTGCCACAACAGAAAGGCAGCGGCCAGCAAGGCCAAAGTCGCCCCAATCAAGTAGCCGTAGCGCCGCAGCCCGAGCAGTGCCGCCGTGACGCGGGATTGCAGTGTGGGTGCGGGCGCCACGGGCCTCGGCGGCCCGGGATCCGGCAACAAATCCGCAGGCGTCGCAGGATCTGCCTCTGCGCCCGTATCCGAGTTCTCAATTGACGTGCCCATGCGTGTGCCGTATGCCTTGACTTGCTGTGCAAGCGCGCCGCATTCAACCGCTGCCCGAATGACCGAATCCGCCGTCGCCGCGCTGACTTGCGGCGAAGTCGTCGACCACGAGAAATTCGGCGCACGCCACCGGTAAAAACACCAGTTGCGCAACGCGGTCCCCTGGTGCGATGGTATACGCAGCCTCGCCACGATTCCAGCATGAAATCATCAGCGGCCCCTGGTAATCGGCATCGATGAGCCCCACGAGATTGCCGAGCACAAGGCCATGCTTGTGGCCGAGTCCCGAGCGCGGCAGGATCAGCGCGCAATACTCCGGGTTGCCAATATGAATCGCGATCCCGGTCGGAACCAGCGCGGACGCGCCGGGCTGCAGGGTCAGCGGCGCATCCAGCGCGGCGCGCAAGTCCATGCCGGCCGATCCCGATGTGGCCCGCGCGGGTAAAGGGAATTCGCGGCCGACGCGCGGATCGAGGATTTTCAACTCGACGCCGATCACCGCGCGGAGCGCTCTTTCCCGGCGCGCGCTTTCCTCGCCGGCGCACGCTTCGACGCGGAAGCCTGCGCGGTGTAGCGCTCAGCGATACGGGTCACCAGCTGGCGCGCGAGCGCGAGCTTGTCGGCGCGCGCCAGGCGCTCGGAGCCGTCGCGTGAGAGCAGCAGGATTTCGTTGTCGCAGGTGTCGAAGCCTTCGCCGTTGCCGACGCGGTTGGCGGCGATCAGGTCGAGTTTCTTGCGTTCGAGCTTGGCGCGCGCGTAACCCTCGACGTTGTGCGTCTCCGCGGCGAAGCCGACGACGAAGGGCCGCTTCTTCAGCGCGGCGACGGCGGCGAGAATATCCGGATTCTCGGTCAGCGTGAGCACGAATTCGCTGCCGTTTTTCTTGAGCTTGTGCGTGGCGACGTCGTTGGGACGGAAGTCGCCCACCGCCGCGGAAGAAATATAAATATTGCTTTGTGGAATTTGCAGCATCACCGCCTCGCGCATGTCGCGCGCGCTGCGCACGTCGATGCGCACGACGCCAGCCGGGGTCGGCAGATGTACGGGACCCGCGACGAGATGCACGCTGGCGCCTTGCTCGGCCGCGGCCTGGGCAACGGCGAAACCCATGCGTCCGGAACTGCGGTTGCCGATAAAGCGCACCGGATCGATATCCTCGAACGTGGGGCCCGCGCTGACCAGCACGCTGGTGCCGACAAGCAATTTGGGGCCATGCAGAGCAGCCAGTTCGGCAATGATCGTGTCGGCTTCGAGCAATCTGCCCGCGCCGAACTCGCCGCAGGCCTGGCTGCCCGCAGCCGGTCCGAGTACATCGACACCACGCGCGCGCAACGTGGCCACATTTGCCTGCGTCGCCGCATGCGCCCACATCTGCTGATTCATCGCTGGCGCCAGCGCGAGCGGGGCGGCACTGGCCAGACACAGCGTGGTCAACAGGTCGTCGGCGAATCCGTGCGCGAGGCGTGCGATCAGATCCGCGCTTGCCGGCGCGATCACGATGCGCCGCGCCCAGCGCGCAAGTTCGATATGGCCCATCGCGGCTTCGGCGGCTTCGTCCCACAAGCCCGTGCGCACCGGCTGGCCGGACAGCGCCTGGAACGTCAGTGGAGTGACGAAGCGCGCTGCGTTTTCGGTCAGCACGACGCGCACCTCGGCGCCCGCGTCGCGCAGCCGGCGCACAAGCTCAGCCGCCTTGTATGCCGCGATGCCGCCGGAAACGCCCAGCAGCACACGCAGCGAACCGAGATTGCCTTGAGCCTGGCTCTGTTCAGCCATGTAGGAATTCCGCCGACAACAAAATCCGCATATAGCTTACCGGAATTCGGCCGCATGCCGGCTGCGCGATTCGACGTTTCGACCGAACATTTCGGCATGACCATACGCGATTGGCCCGAAGACGAACGTCCGCGCGAGAAGCTGATGATGCGCGGCGCCGCGGCACTGTCGGATGCCGAACTGTTGGCGATCTTCCTCGGCAGCGGACGGCGTGGGCAGACCGCGGTCGATCTGGGCCGCGAACTGCTCGGCCGCGACGGCGGCCTGAGGTCTCTGCTTGAACTCGGCGCGGCAGCGCTCGCCGCCTTGCCCGGGCTCGGTGCAGCCAAGGCTTGCCGTCTGCACGCCGCACTCGAGCTCGGCCGGCGTTACTTGGCGCAGGAGTTGGGCCGCCCCGACGCGCTCGCCAACCCGTCGGCCTGCGCCACGTTTCTGCGCACCCGGCTTGCCGCCTACCCGTACGAAGTGTTCGCTTGCCTGTTCCTTGACAACCGCCACCGCATGCTTGCCTTCGAAGAGCTGTTCCGCGGCTCGATCGACGGCGCCAGCGTGCATCCGCGCGAGGTCGTGCGCCGCTGCCTCGCGCACAACGCGGCCGCCGTGATCTTCGCTCACAACCACCCGTCCGGCGTCGCTGAGCCCAGCCAGGCAGACCGCGAGATCACCGCGCAGCTGAAACAGGCGCTGCAACTGATCGATGTGCGCGTGCTCGATCATTTTATCGTCGGTGGCGGTGCACCGACCTCGCTGGCGACACGCGGAATGCTCTGAAATGACGCCGTGCGCAGTTCGGCATGCGACCCGGCTATACTTTGCCAGAGGGGCCCGGACGACGCCGTAACCGTGATTTTTTCCTATCCGCGCGAATTTCCCGTCGACGCCATCGAGCAACGCGTGCCCGATGTGGCCAGCGCGCGCGCGCTGATGCGGCAACGCCGGCCGGATTTGCTCGCGCTGATCGAGCGCCGCCTGCAGCGTTTCGCGCCGGTGATCGCGGACCGGCCGAAAAGCCTGGTCCGCAACGCAACCGACGCCGTGCTGATCGCATTCTGTCGCATGGCCTTCCGCTACGGCAGCTGGGGCGACGACTATCACCCGTATCACAACGAGGGTCATATCGTCGAAATTCTCGGCCCGCGCATCGAACGGCTGATCGACACGATCGGCATGCGCGCGCTCAGCGTCAGCGACTGGTTCCTACTCGCATTGTTCGCCGCGACCCACGACCTGCGCCAGCGCGAAGCCCCGCTGATCGAGGCCGGCATCGGCAGCAACGAACGCGCGAGTCTCGAGGAAGCGCTGCGTATCCTCGCGCTTACCGGGTTTTCGCCGCAAAAGCATCGCGATATTTTCATCGGCATCGAACTCATGATCGCGGGCAGCACCTTCGATGCGCGGCCGCCGCCGTCAATGCTCGAATACAACACCGCCGAACTGCTGGTGCAGTCGCGCGGCGCGCTCGCGCGCAAGCTCGACAAGAAACTCGACAAGCACGCACCCGGCTGGCGCAACGATGCGCGTATCGTGCACGCGCTGGAGCTTGCGCTGATTGCCGCCGATCTGGATACGGCGAACGTGGCCGAGCCGTTTCCGGTGTTCATGGCCAGCGCCGAGCGCCTGTGCCTGGAACGTGAGCTGCGCAGCTACCGCAATCCGGACAGCACCGAGGCCGCGCTGCCGATGCTGAATTTCCTGACCGCGGGACAGGAGCGTTATTTTTTCGAGCTGCATCACTTCGGCTCGGACTATGGCCGGCGCACATTCGAGGCCGGCAAACTCGACAATGCCGAGAAACTCAAGAGACTCACCGTCGATTTGTACTCGCGCGCCACGCTGCACAAACCGCTGGCCAACGGCGCACAAGTGGTCGATGCATTTCGCCAGATCGTTGCGGCGATCGGCTGAGCGCGACGCTGCGCCGCACGGCGCATTGCGACTCTCTCTTTAGCGTGTATTGCACGCTCGATGTCGACGTGAGACGTGCAGGCGCCGGCGCATCCGTGCACCGGTGCGCAACGTGCGTATCTCGCACGCCCCGCAGGTCCCTCGCTTGAGTCCAGCGCCTGCAACGAAGCGCAGAATACGCAATTCATGTTGCGAAATTCTTACGCCGGGACAGACAGTTAGCGCGTGGATTTATACACAATGCAGCATTCGCTGCAAATTCAACTTTTTACAAATTGGTTACACTTTGAAGATGAGTAGTAAAGGCATCACTATCAAACACTTAGCGTTGTCAAGCAGCCCCATGCCAGGCCTCTGTGCCTGTTGACGCTGAATCCGCATTCGGCTAGGCGCCGCGGCTATACACATACTTATCCACAGGTGGTGAGGCCCGCATCGGGCTTCCCGGCTTGCGGCTCCCGCTTGCGCCAACGCCATTGCGTGATACGGCAGGAAGCCTGCCGTTTGGCGAATTGACGCCAGGCCCTACAATACGCTGCTGATCCCGAGAGTTTCCCTGTGAAAGAACCGCTACGCCTCCTCATCGAACAGGCGCTGGACCGTCTGCGGGCCAACGCAACGCTGCCGGCCGACGCCCACCCCGCCTTCGTCATCGAGCGCACGCGCAGCAAGGAGCATGGCGATTTCGCCTGCAATGCGGCAATGCTGCTGGCCAAGGCCGCGCGCGCGAACCCGCGTACGCTCGCGCAGACGCTGGTCGCCGCGTTGCCACAAAGTGTACTTGTGGAAAAAGTGGAAATCGCCGGACCCGGGTTCATCAATTTCTTCCTGAGCCCGGCCGCTTATCACGCGGAAATCCGCGCGGTGCACGCCGCTGCCGCCGACTACGGTCGCAGCACGATCGGCGCCGGCCGCAGGACGGGCGTCGAGTTCGTCTCGGCGAATCCGACTGGGCCGCTGCATATCGGCCACGGCCGCGCGGCGGCGGTCGGCGACTGTCTGGCGCGCGTGCTCGCCGCATCGGGCGCCGAGGTGATGCGCGAGTTCTACTACAACGATGCGGGCGCGCAGATCGACAACCTCGCCAAATCCGTGCAGGCACGTGCCAAAGGCATGACGCCCGACGACCCGTCGTGGCCGGCCGACGGCTATCGCGGCGACTACATCGTCGACGTTGCGCATGCATACCTGCGCGGCGACAGCGTCGCGTTCGAAAATCATACCGTCGTCGGCGAAAAAGACGGCGACAATCTCGACGCGATCCGCCGCTTCGCAATCGCATATCTGCGTCGTGAGCAGAACGCCGACCTCGCCGCGTTCGGCGTGAGCTTCGACGTCTACTTCCTCGAATCCTCGCTATACGCCGACGACAAGGTCGAAGAGACCGTACGCGAGCTCATCGCCCACGGCCACACCTACGAGGAAGGCGGCGCGCTGTGGCTGCGCACGACGGATTTCGGCGACGACAAGGATCGTGTGATGCGCAAGTCCGATGGCACCTACACGTACTTCGTGCCCGACGTCGCCTATCACCTGTCCAAGTGGCAGCGCGGCTATCAGCGCGCGATCACCGAACTCGGTGCCGATCATCACGGCTCGCTGATGCGCGTGAAGGCCGGCCTGCAGGCGCTCGATGCGGGCATCCCGAAAGGCTATCCCGAATATGTGCTGCATCAGATGGTCACGGTGATGCGCGGTGGCGAGGAAGTGAAGATTTCCAAACGCGCCGGCAGTTACGTGACCTTGCGCGATCTGATCGACGAAGTCGGTCGTGATGCGACGCGCTTCTTTCTGATTGCGCGCAAGTCGGATTCGCAGATGGTGTTCGACATCGACCTCGCGCGCGCGCAGTCCAACGACAATCCGGTGTACTACATCCAGTATGCGCATGCGCGCGTGTGCAGCGTGCTGCGCCAGCTCGGCGAGCGCGGGCTGGCGTGGAATCGCGACAACGGTCTGGCCAATCTCGCACGGCTGCAGAACGAGCACGAAAGCGCGCTGATGGTCGAGATCGCGCGCTACGCCGAGATCGTCGAAGCGGCAGCGACAAATCTCGAACCGCATCTGATCGCGCAATACCTGCGCGAACTTGCGTACGCGCTGCATACCTATTACAACGCACATCAATTCATCGTGGACGATGCCGACCTGCGCGACGCGCGCATCGCGCTGGCCACAGCCGCGCGTCAGGTCTTGGCCAACGGGCTGGATCTGCTTGGCGTGTCCGCGCCGGAAGCCATGTAGCGTGCGATCGAATGTTCGAATTCAGGTAATCGAGGACTATGGCAGCTAGACGCGGGAAACAAGCCTTTCGTGGCGGCGAACGCCGGGCGTGGCCGGCATGGGTGTGGTTGCTGCTGGGCGCATTGCTCGGTGTCGTGTTGTCGCTCGCCGTTCTCTACGGCGGCAAGCTGCCGACCCTGCGCAACAAGAATCTGCCGCAGCCAAACCCGGAAGCGACCGCGCCGAAGGAACCTGAGCAGCCGCTGGCCGATGAGGCGGCAAGGAAGTCGGCGGCCGCGGCGAAGAGCAATTTCGATTTCTACTCGGTGTTGCCGGAAAAGGAAGTGGTGATTCCGGATGCCGAGCTCTCGGCCAAAGCCAAGGCCGAGCAGCAGCGCGCGCAGCAACAGGCGGCGCAGGCGAATGCAAATGCAACCAACAATGCAACCGCAGCGCAGACGCCGGCGGCTGCACCCACGGGCGGCGGGCATTACATGCTGCAGGTCAGCGCGACCAGCGACCCGAAAGCGGCCGAGGAATTCAAGGCGCGGCTCGCCCTGCTCGGATTCTCGGCCAAGGTCTATACCAGCTCGGTCGATGGCAAGACGCGCGTGCGCCTCGGGCCGTATGCAAGTGCCAGCGAAACGGAAGCGGCCAAGCGCGCCCTGGCCGAAAACAATATCCCTTCCTTCCCGGTCGCCGACGCGCCGAACCATTAGCCGTCAGTTCTTGCGCCGCTTGAGACGGATCAGCGCCGAGTGCTCCTCGTCGCCATAACCTTGTTCCATCAGTTTCGCCAGATCGCCGATCGATTTGTCGACGATGCTGTGGTCGGTGCCGGCATTCTGCGCGACCTCGCGCACGATGCGCAGGTCCTTGTGCAGCAGGGCCGCCTTGAAGCCGCCGCCGAACTCGTTGCGCAGCATCGTCGCGCCGCGCTTGTCGAGGAACCAGTTCGCAGCGGCACCGCTGGCGAGCGTCGGCAGCAGAACGGCGGGATCCAGGCCAAGCGCTTCGCCGAGCGCGAGCCCTTCGCATACGGCCTGGGCGATGCCTGCGACCAGAACCTGGTTCACCGCCTTGGTGTCCTGCCCCGCACCGATGCCACCCATATGACCGATGCGCGCACCGTAGGCCTCGAGCATGGGCTTCACCCGCGCGAGCGTCGCCGCGTCGCCGCCGAGCATGATCGAAAGCTTGCCGTTCTTCGCGCCTTCGACACCACCCGACACCGGTGCGTCGAGAAAATCACTGCCGGCCGCCTGCATCAGCGCGTGCGCCTGCTTCGCGGTTGCCGACGAGACAGTCGAGTGATCGATCACGACCGTGCCAGGCTTTGTGTTCGCGGCGATCTCGCGTGTCACCGCCAGCACATCGGCATCGGCGGTCACGCACAGCACCACGACATTGCACATCTTCGCCAGTTCAGCCGGCGTCGCCGCGACGACGCCGTGCTCGGTTGCGAACGCCTGTGCCTTGGCCGGGCTGCGATTGGCGACGCCCGCCAGCAAACCGACGCGCTTGAGATGCGCCGCCATTGCCCAGCCCATCGCGCCGAGGCCAATAAAACCAACTCGTAAGTCCGACATGAGCGTTTCAATCCTGATCGTTTTCGGCCAAATAGGTATAGCCGGTCAAGCCGGCTTCGAGCGCGGCTTGCAACGCAGCCGCCGGTTCGCCGGCGATGCCCGCGCGAGCAATCTTGCTCCGATATTCGGCGCGCAGCGCATCCAGATCGTAACCGACATAGTCGAGCATCAAATCGGTGGTGTCGCCGCGGCGCAGATGCGAGAACTCATAACCGCCACCGTCGGTGAGGCGCACATTCACTGCATCGGTATCGCCGAACAGATTGTGGATATCGCCGAGCGCCTCCTGATATGCGCCGACCAGAAAAATGCCAAGCCGATACGGCTCGCCCGCAATCGGTGAGTGCAGCGGCAGGCTCACATCCACGCCGTCGGCATCGACATAGTCGTCGATACGACCGTCGGAGTCGCAGGTCAGGTCGGCAATCACGCCGCGCCGATCCGGCGCGCGGTCGAGACCGCTGATCGGCACAATCGGAAAAATCTGGTCGATCGCCCAGGAATCGGGGATCGATTCGAAAATGGAAAAATTCACGAAATACTTGTCGACCAGCTTTTCGTTGAGCTCGTCGAGCGCCTGCCGATGCGAGCGCTCCTCCGGCTTCAGGCGCGGACGCAGCGCACTCACGATCGCGTAGTACAGATCGTCCAGACGCGCGCGCTGGCGCAGGCTGAGGTTGCCGAGCGCGAACAGCGCGTGGCCTTCGTTCCAGTGATGCTGCGCCTCGTGATACAGCTCGATCACCGAGCGCTGGCCGATTTCGCCGTGGATCTCGCGCAGACGCCGCAGCGCGACCGGCTCGTCCGCATCGACGGGCGGAATGCGCCCCTCCGGCGCGCGTTCGATGTCGCTGACATTGGTCACGAGCACGGCATGGTGCGCGGTCATCGCGCGGCCGGTTTCGCTGATCACATGCGGCTGTGTGAAGCCGTGTTCCGCGCAGGCCTGTGCGAGCGGCTCGACGATCGTTGCCGCATATTGATCCAGGCCGTAGTTGATCGAACAGGCCGAGCGCGAACGCGTGCCTTCGTAATCGACGCCGAGGCCGCCGCCGACATCGACATAGGCGATCGGCACGCCAAATTTGCACAATTCCACAAAGTAGCGCGTCGCCTCGCGCATGCCGCTGGCGATATCGCGCACATTGGAAATCTGCGAGCCCATGAACACGTGCAGGAGCTGCAGCGTATGCGTCAGGTTCGCGGCCTTGAGCTCGTCGATCAGGGTGATCAACTGACGTGGGGTCAGACCAAACTTGGACTTCTCGCCGCCGGTGTTCTGCCATTTGCCCGCGCCGAGGCTGGTCAGGCGCACGCGTACGCCGAACAACGGTTCGACGCCGAGCGCCCTGGCTTCTTCGAGCGCAGGTTTCAATTCCGCGGGCTTCTCGATCACGATGAATACGCGCAAACCGAGCTTGCGCCCGATCAATGCCAGGCGCAGATACTCGCGATCCTTGTAGCCGTTGCAGATGACGATGCTGCCCGGTGAGCTGAGCGCGAGTACGGCCATCAATTCCGGTTTCGAACCGGCTTCGAGGCCGAAGCCCGCGCCGCCCGCAAGCGCGAGCTCGCCGGCCACGCCTTTCTGCTGATTGACCTTGATCGGATAGACCGCGGTATAGCCGCCGGCGTAGTCCCAGTCGCGCATCGCTGTGGCGAACGCGCCCTGCAGGCGCGCGAGACGATGGCGCAGGATATCGGCGAAACGCACCAGCAGCGGCAGACGCGAACCGCGCGCGCGCGCCGCCTCGACGATCTCGGGCAGCGCCAGCGCCGGGCCCTCGGCGCCGCGCGGACGCACGAGCAACTGGCCAGCGTCGCCGACATCGAAATAGCCTTCGCCCCAGTGCGCAATCGCGTATTGGGCGCGTGCGTCGTCACGGGTCCAGCGCTGCTCGCTCACTTCAAGGCTCCGGCTCGGGATCGAAAGGACGCGTATTGTAGCGACCTTGTCCGGCGCCTGCGTGCCCTCCGTCATGCACAGTCGTTACAATCGCGCTCCCGTGTCCACACTTGCAGAAGACCCATGTCGAACGACACCAGCACCTGGTTCACCGAACAGCACGATTACTCCGGCTCGTCAATCGGCTTTCGCGTGACCCAGAGGCTGCATTCCGAGCAGAGTCCATTCCAGTTGATCGAGATCTACGACACGACCGACTGGGGCAAGCTCATGGTCATCGACGGCTGCATGATGGTCACCACGCGCGACAATTTTTTCTATCACGAGATGATGTCGCATCCGGCGTTGTTCACCCACGCGAACCCGAAACGCGTGGTGATTATCGGCGGCGGCGACTGCGGCACACTGCGCGAAGTGCTGCGCCACAATTCGGTCGAGAGCGCGATCCAGGTGGAGATCGACGAGCGCGTCACGCGCCTTGCCGAAAAATATTTTCCCGAGCTGTGCGAATCCAACGGCGATTCGCGCGCTCAACTGCTGTTTATCGATGGCATCAAATGGATGGCCGAATGCGCGTCCGAATCGCTCGACGTGATCATCATCGATTCGACCGATCCGATCGGCCCGGCTGAAGGCCTGTTCAACGCGGCGTTTTATCAATCCTGTCTCAAAGCGCTCAAGCCTGACGGGATCGTCGTGCAGCAAAGCGAATCGCCGCTCGCGCATCTGCCCCTGCTCAAGGACATTCGCAGCGCGATGACCACGGCCGGTTTCGCATCGTTGCGTACGCTGTGCTTTCCGCAGCCGTGCTATCCATCCGGCTGGTGGAGCGCGACGCTCGCGCGCAAGCGCGGCGATCTCGATAAATTCCGCGAAAACGATGCTGTCACTAAATCGTTTGCGACGCAGTACTACAACCTCGATACGCACAAGGCCGCGCTGGCACAACCGGAGTTTTTGAAGCGCGCATTTGCACAACCGTGAATTTCAACGGCCTGTATGGCAACACCGCCGAGCAAGACGGTTTACTTCACGGGGAGGGCCTTGACGACAGATTCACGCTGGGCAACCGCGCTACTGGTGCGAGACCGTGAAAATTGTTCAACAAGCAAGAGGAAGGGAAATGAAGCGAGTATTTCATGCGAGCTGTTTATTTTTGGTCTTTTCCATCGCAGTAGCGCAATCGGCTCCCTAGGAGGTGAAAGGCGTACCTCTTGGGTCAAGTTTCGACTCTCTGAAGGCAAAATTTGGAAATCAGGTTCGTTGCTTCAATCCGAGCGCCGATCTCAAGATGAATCCTTACTACGACGGCGGCTACATAGACCAAGAATGTACTCTGAGCGAGCCTAGCTCCGGGCGCTCGATTGAAGATACGTTCGCCGGGCATCAGGTCGGAATGACCTATGAATTTCATCAGCAGTCGCTGGAGCACATCCTCGTTTATAGGCTTAGCCCGGATGTATACAATTCCGTGTTGGAAACGATGGAGTCGAAATACGGCAAACCTTTAATGACCTCCTCAATGTTGCAAAATGCAATGGGTGCTTCGTTCGAGAACAAGATCGCGATTTGGAAGCCAAGTGGCGGCATCATCGTGTATCAGAGGTATGTGGATGGCTTCAACCGTCCATCAATGCTCGATTTCTATACTGTGCCAGCATGGGACGCCAAGCAGCGGTTCGCCAAAGACCGGTCTGAGGCGGCGAAGAAAGATATGTGATCGCAAACTATCAAGATGATTCCAAAGTCACGCACCTCGCGGTGCAAAACCGCCATTAAGCTGCCGGTAATGCTCGGGGCGGCTAAACTCGCCGTCCTGTTTCGCTGCGGGTGCGCCCATGCCTCGTCCATTTTTCTTGTTGTTCGCACTGGCGGCGCTGCCGAGTCTGGCCGGTGCGCAATTGTTGAATCCTCCGCCAGGCGAGGCCGTACCTGCCGCTGCGCCGCCCGCTGCGCCGCCCGCTGCGCCTGTGAGCGAGGAACAAGTCTTTACCCAGTTCCGCCACGATTTGATCAACCTGCTGGTCCTGCGCACCGACGCGCATCTGCTGATGGCTGCGGCGCAGATCGCGGCGCCGGACGCGAAAGATCCTGCGCGCCTCGCCGCGAAGAAAACCCCGGCCTTGCTCAAGCGTGCGCAGGAGTCCGGGCCCAAGGATCCGCTCGTGCTCTGGGTGGCCGCATCGAACGCCTGCGCATCCAAGCCCGGCTGTGCCGATCCGGCCGCGGCAAAGACGCTGGAGACCGTCGATGCCGAGAATGCCGCGGCCTGGCTGCTGTCTTACCCGGCCGACGGCAATGCGCAAAAGGCGCGTGCGATCGTGGCACGCATGGCGCAGGCGCAACGTTTCGACGACTACTGGGCGGCAGACGTGGTGGCGCTGTTCCATGCGCTGGAAACACTGCCGGTTCCGGACGAGGTGGCGCGGCGCGGCGTCAACCCGAGCGCGGCGCGGATCAATTTCGCGACCAGCACGGCGAGCACGATCCTGCCTGCGGCCTTGGCGCGACTCGGCAAGTTCTGCGCCGCGGCCGATGCAAAGGATGCAGCGCTGGTCTCCGACTGTCTCGCGGTCGCGCGCAAGTTCGAGAGCGGCGGCACCTTTATTTCGCAGGCCGCCGGCTTTGCGATCGAAGAAGCCTTGCTCGCGCCAGGCGTCGACCGCGACGTCATGCTGACGCGCAAACGCGCCGCCAGTTGGCAGAAGGAGAAGTTTCTGCAGGTGAGCGATCGCTTCGCGGTCGACCCCGAGCTTGCGCAAAGCTATGTGCGCCTGCTCGGATCGGAAGGCAACGAGCTGGCCACCGTGAGCGCGCTGCTGCGCGAACAGAAGATAGCGTCCGAGCCGCCGCGCGATTGGCAGGCGCCCGATGCGAAACCGACTCAGGATCCGCTGACCGCGCCCGCAGTGCAGCAGTGACCGGGGTTCCTCCGCGACAGACTCGCGGTGTACTCTTGGCGGACGACGCACAGGAGTTTGGCGCATGCTGAAGATTCTGGTGGCCAATTCGAAAGGCGGTTGCGGCAAGTCCACGATTGCGACCAATCTTGCGGCGCACTACGCCCATGAAGGCAAGAATACCGTGCTGGTGGATACCGACCGGCAAGGCTCGAGCCAGCGCTGGTGCGAGCGGCGGGCGGGCTTTGCCAATCCGGTCCTGCCCATCCCGGGTACGCGCGCGGACTGGGCGGCACATATTCCCAACGGTACGCAACGCATCATTATCGACGCGCCTGCGGCGATTCGCCCGCAGGATGTGGATGCCTTTCTCGACAACGTCGATGCGGTGATCGTCCCGATACTGCCTTCGCGCATCGATCTGGACGCGACCGCGACCTTCCTCGCCGGCATCGCCAGCCTGTCGCGCATCAAGCGCGGCAAGGTCCCGGTCGGCCTCGTTGGCAATCGCATGAAACCGTGGACGATCGCCTCGCAGCAGGCGGTCGAGGAAATCAAGACATTCGGCTTTCCGCTGGTCGCGCAGTTGCACGACTCGCAGGGCTACGTGCTCATGACCGGACTCGGCAAGAGCATCTTCGACTATTCCTCTGAAACCGTCCGCTCGCACCAGGAAGACTGGGGAAAACTGTTGCGCTGGCTGAAGAAATTGAATTGAACCTGGTGCAGACAAACTTGGTGCAGACATGAAACGAGAACTGATCCTGCTGCGCCACGCGCACGCCGAGAGCGCCAAATCCGGCGATGACGACACGGCGCGCGCACTCAGCGCTCGCGGTGTCGTCGAAGCCAAAGGCGCCGGGCAGTGGTTGAAGAGCCATGCGGCCCTGCCCGCGCGCGTGCTGTGCTCGCCCGCACTGCGCGCACGGCAAACGCTGGAACACGCGCTCGGCACCGTTCCAGTGACGCTGGAGCCGCGCATTTTCGAGGCGACCGCGGGCGAGCTGGTCGCCTTGATCGACGAAAACGCGGATGCCGGACGGCTCCTGCTCGTCGGTCACAATCCGGGCTTCGAGACCTTGGTAGCCCTGCTTGCCACCGGTCAGTCGGGGGACTTTCGCGGCGTGCCGCCGGCCGGCGTTGTCTGGATCGAACTCGACGGCGCCGTCGAACCCGGAGCGGGCAAGCTCAAAGCGTTCTGGGCACCGTAATTTTTGCGGTCGTCCATGATCGCGGAAATCAATAATCACCTTCGCGTCTGCGCCTGAGCCCGTGCAGATCGCAACGATGCCGCGCGCCGGTTCGAATTCGCAACTATGGCGCTGGCTGACCGGCTGGGCGCTCGCCGCGTGCTCGCTGCTGGCGCCTGCGCAGGACCGCACGCAATTGCTGGAACTCGACAGCCAGCGCTCGCATGCGGACTTCGAGGTAAAGCTGCTCTGGCTCGTCGGTGTGCACGGGCGTTTCGCGCACGTGCATGGAACCGTCGCGATCGACCGCTTCAGCAACAGTGCCGTCGTCGACGCGCGCATCGATACGAATACCGTGTCGATGCGTACGCGCGGCTATGAGACGTGGGTCAAGTCGCCTGAGTTCTTCGACACGCAGCACTATCCGGAAATCCGCTTCGTGTCCGAATCGACTCCGCTGCAGCGCCTGCAGACCGGCGGCGAGATCGACGGCGCGCTGACCGTGCGCGGCGTCACCCGGCATGTGCGCTTCAATCTCATCGCACCAACCTGCCCGGCGGCCGAGAGTGAAAATTGCCCGATCGAGGCCGATGGCAATATCGAGCGCAGCGAGTTCGGCATGCATTCCCAACGCGGTGCCTTGTCGAACAACGTGGAGCTGCGCTTTTCTATCTATACCGCGGCGCCGACCAGCGATCCGGACCGATGAGGCCGCGCGGCCTGGCGCAGACGCGGCGCGGCATCGGTCTGGCCGCGGCGCTAATGCTGCTTTGCCTGGTTTCGGGTTGCGCGCTTGATCCGCTGCACGCCCGGCGTGCGGCGGCGACCGCCGCCGCCGCGCAGGATCGGGCGATCGATTGCGCGGCCGCGCGCGAAGACGCCTGCGCGAGTGCGTCGCCCTATCGCGCACTCGCCGCCGCCGCGCTCGCGCAATCCACGTCGGCGCAACCCGTGCACTACGTGAATCTGCTCGATCGGGGCGCGGACGCGCTGCTCCTGCGCGTGCATCTGATCCGCAGCGCGCAGCGCAGCATCGCGGTGCAGACCTTCATCTTCAGCGAGGACGATGCCGGCTATCTGATCCTCGACGAACTGGTGCGCGCGGCGCGGCGCGGGGTGAAAGTGCAGGTGATCGCTGACCAGTTGTTTTCGCTCGAAGACACGCATCTGCTGGCCGCGCTCGCGCGTGCGCACGAGAATTTCGAGTTGCGCATGTACAACCCGACCTTCCACAAGGCACGCACGCCGCCACTGGAATTCGCCGCGGGTATACTTTGCTGCTTCTGGCGCTTCAACCAGCGCATGCACGACAAGCTGTTCCTGATCGACGACACGATCGGCATCGTCGGTGGGCGCAACTACGAAAATCGCTATTACGACTGGGACGACGCATTCGACTATCGCGACCGCGACGTGCTTGTCGCGGGTCCTGCGGGCGCTGCTATGCGCGCCTCGTTCGCCGCATTCTGGAACGATGCGCACACCGTCGCCTTGAGCCGTTTGCGTGATGTCGCCACGGATATTCTGGGTGCCGGCATCAACGCGCCGCCTTACGCCACGCACAGCTATCGCAATCCGGCGCGCGTTGCCGAGTTGAGCCGGCGCGCGGACGATATCGATTTCATGCGCGAACATTTCGCCGACCAGGCGCAGCGCGTCGGCCGCGTCGACTATTTCGCCGATGCGCCGGGCAAGCCGGCAACGTCCGGCGCGGGCCCGGCGCACGAATCCACGCAGCCGCTGGCGGCCTTGCTGCGCGAAGCGCACAGCGAAATCGTCCTGCAGACGCCGTATCTGGTGCTGAGTTCGGCCGCGCGGCGCCTGTTTCGCGACTTGCGCAAACAGCAGCCGCACTTGCGTATTGTCGTGTCGACCAATTCACTGGCCGCGACCGATGCGTTCTATGTCTACGCATTATCGTACAAGTACAAGAAGCGCTATCTGAAGCTCGGCTTCGAAATCCACGAGTTCAAGCCGTTTCCGGCCGAGGCGTCGGCACTGATCGCGGACTACGCGGAACTCGGCGCCGCACCGACCGCGGCGCCGGTGCCGCAGCGCCGTGCCAAATACGCGCAGGCTCCGTTGAAGCACCGCGGCGTACGCGTCGGCCTGCATGCGAAGTCGATGGTGATCGACGGCGAAATCACCGTCATCGGTTCGCATAACTTCGATCCGCGCTCGGAAATCTACAATACCGAGTCGGGTATCGTCGTCCGCGACCGCGCGTTCGCCGAGCGCGTGCGTGCATCGATCCTGCAGGACGCGGCGCCGGAGAACGCCTGGACGATCGCGCGGCGCCCACCGAATCGCTTCCTAGGCCGCATCAACAATGCAATCGCGGCCTTTTCCGCCGCGCTGCCGATCTTCGACTTCTGGCCGTTTCGCTACGCCAGCAGCTTCGAGCTGAACCCCGGTTGCACGCCGCTGGCGCCCGGCGCGCCCGGTTTTTACGCCTGCTATACCGATGTCGGCGACTTCCCCGAGGTCGATCTGCCGCTGAAAACCATCTATACCCGCATCGTGACCGCGTTCGGCGCGGGTCTGATCTCGGTCATGTAGCAGCACAGCCACGCCGCCCCGGCCTGCCCACCCGGGTATCGCAAAAGTATTTGACGCGCCTGTGCGCGCTGGCTACGCTGGTCCTCAGGGAAACTCTGGACCAGGTCACATTCCTGCGGGTCGGGACGGCCCGCTCGCGAATCGATCGCGCCAGCGATGGATTCGTCGCGTTTGCGAAAGTCACGGATCGACTTTTTCAGACTTTCAACTTCGAGCCACCGGACGACAGCCATGCCTCTGCAAATCGTAATCGACCTTCAGGACGCGGACCTTCAGTTTTTCATCGATGCGTCCAAGCGTGTGCAAGAGAAGTCAGCCAACCTTACCCCGCAGCAGATCACCGACGCCGCAAGCAAGCTTCTGGTCGACTCGGCCAACCTGAAGATGCCGGATTTCATCGCCACGCGCATCGGCAAGCTTGAGTCGATGATCAACATGGTCAACGACGTCGGCTGGGGCCTGTCGGAAGAGGATCGCAATCGCGTGCTCTCGGCGCTGACCTACTTCACCGAGCCCGACGACGTGATTCCGGATGACGTGCCCGTGCTCGGTTTTCTCGACGACGCGATCATGATCGAGATCTGTCAGCGCGAATTGCAGCCCGAGATCGACTCGTACGAAGACTTCTGCCATTACCGCAAGGAACAGGCAGCGCGTCGTGGCGTCGATCTGCAGGAGGTCAAGGCGCACCGGGTGGAGTGGCTGGAATCGCGCCGCGTGGAACTGCAGGAACGCATGTGGAGCCGGCGCAATCAGTCCTTCCTCAGCAAGGGTTTTTCGCAGCAGTTGTTCCGCATCGGCTGAAGTTCGATCGGCGGCGGCGCAGCGCGCGTTGCCGCCGCCTCTGGCCTGTCATGGCCAGAATCTGATCATTTACGGTCGTTCGAGGATCGCGGTCACGCCCATGCCGCCCGCGGTGCAGATCGAAATCAGGCCTCGGCCCGATCCCTTTTCCTCGAGCAGTTTCGCCAGCGTCGCAACGATGCGCGTGCCGGTTGCGGCAAACGGATGGCCGAGCGCGAGACTCGAGCCGTTGACGTTGAGCTTGCCCGGATCGATGCTGCCGAGCGGTTTGTCCAGCCCCAGTCTATTTTTACAATATTCCACATTTTCCCAGGCACGCAGCGTGCATGCTACCTGCGCCGCGAAAGCTTCGTGGATTTCGTAGAAATCGAAATCCTGCAGGGTCAGCCCGGCCTTGGCGAGCATCTGCGGCACCGCCACGGTCGGCGCCATGAGCAGGCCCTCGCCATGCACGTAGTCGACCGCGGCGACCTTGGCGTGGGTCAGGAATGCCTTGGGTTTGAGCCCTCGCGCCGCGGCCCACTCCTCGCTCGCGAGCAGCACCGCGGAGGCACCGTCGGAAAGTCCGGTCGAGTTGCCCGCGGTCAACGAACCCTGGCCTGAGGTCTTGTCGAACGCAGGCTTCAGCGCCGCGAGTTTTTCCAGGGTCGAATCGGGGCGCAGGAAACCGTCGCGATCGAGGCCGCGGAACGGCACGACCAGATCCTTGAAAAAGCCGCGCTCGTAGGCCGCGGCGGCCTTGAGGTGGCTGGCCAGCGCGAGTTCGTCCTGCTCCTGCCGCGTCACTTTCCATTCGCGCGCCATCAACTCGCAATGCTCGCCCATCGACATGCCCGTGCGCGGCTCGGCCACGCCCGGGAAGCTCGGCTTCAATTCGCCGAGTGAAAAACCCTGTACCGCGGTTTTGAGCTTGTCACCGGTGCTCTTCGCGCGATTGACCGCGAGCAGGCGCTGCTGCATCGCGCGGCTGTAGACGATCGGCACGTCGCTCGTCGTATCGCTGCCACCGGCGATGCCGGCCTCGATCTGCCCGGCCGCGATCTTGTTGGCGATGATGATCGCGTTGTCGAGCGAGGTGCCGCAGGCGCGCGCGGTGGTGATGCCCGGCGTGGTCGGCGCCAGTCCGGAAGACAGCGTCGCCTCGCGCGCCAAGTTCCAGTCGGCCGCGAGCTTGATGACCGCGCCGAACGCGACCTCGCCGAGCTCGACGCCGTGCAGATCGAAGCGCTCGACCAGCGCACCCAGAGTCTTCACCGCCATGCCGAAATTGCCGACATCGGCATATGCGGTGTTGTTGCGGCAAAACGGGATGCGGACTCCGCCAAGAACGGCAATGCGCTTGATCATGCGGACAACCTGCTCACGTCCAGTGAATATGGGCCGTCATTATGCGCCCAGCGCGGCTTGAAGAAACACCCTGCATTCCGGCCACAATACCCGGTACTTTTTCCTCACCCCGCCGTCACTGCCGCCGAATCGGCAATCCATTGCGGCCACTCCGGCCAGAACATCCAGCCTGCAGGGGTGGCGCGGATACAGGTATCGAGAATATTGGCCAGAGACTGCAGCGCGATGTCGCTGCTCTCAGGGGAGAGCGTGTCGCCGATGACCAGAGTCCGGATTCCCTTCTCCAGATCGAACTCGGTCCAAAACGGTACCAAGGGCACGTTGCAGCTGCGAGCGAGCTTGATCAATCCTTCGGGCATGGTTACGGCCTGATCCAGCAGCCGCACCGGGCGCTGCCCCTGCGGCGCCAACCGCGGTGGAAGGTCCGCCAACGCGGTTATCGGCACGCCTTCGCGCAAGACATCGAATGCCTTGCGCAAATGTGGACGAAAGATTCCAGGGAGGCCCGCGACTCTCTCGACTTCTCTTATGCGCAAACTGCCGTACCAATAGCGCAATGGAAGATCGCGAAATTGCGCCGGCTCACGTTGCGCATACAAGGTACCCGATTGGCGACCGACATCGCGAAATGTGCTGAAAATCCAATATCCGTTTCCATAGTGGAAAGTAACCGCAATAAACCCGCCCGTTGCGGGCCAAGCCCCTCGACAGCGCACATGCCAAGGCCGCCCTTTTCGCCAGAACCGGAATAACGATAAATACAGATCGCAATGGTCGAGCAGAATGATGAGCCTCGCCTGCTGGGCAAACAGCTCCGCATCAAGGCCGAGACTTTGTGCCGCTATATTCTTGGCCGGAATGATGGCCTCGTCGAACAGCTTGGTATGCCGGCTCAACCAGCACAGCCAACGATAGCCGAGCGACCAGGGCAACAGGGCGGCAATCCCCGGGGCAATGAACAATTGCCATGCATCCTGTGCCTGCCTTGAAAGCCAGTGCCGCGCCCTTGCAATACCCATTTCGCCCGCTCTGATACGTTCACGCAAGCATAGCCTGCAGACTTGCCAATTACACGATGCACGGAAGCGGCAGAATGCGGCAGGTGATGAGAGCGGGCCTTCAGAAAGTCTGGTGATAGATCGCGTAGTGGGTGGGCTGCATGCCCAGCGCAGCGTAAGTGCGTTGCGCGCGCGCATTGTCTCGCTCGACGTAAAGGCGCAAACCGATCACGCCTTCGGTACGGCGCGCGCGCTGTTCGACATCGGCGTACAACGTGCGGAATACGCCGTGCCGGCGATAGTCGGCACGCACATAGACGCTCTGCAGCCACCACCAGTCGCCGTTGCGCCAGTCGCTCCATTCATGCGTGATCATCAGGCAGCCGATGACGATCCCCGCATCCTCGGCGACGAGATAGAAGCCGCGTTGCGGTTGCGCGAGCAGTGCGGCGACGCCCGCGCGCAGGGTCGCCGGATCGAGCACCATGTTTTCGGTTTCCAGCGCCATCGCCGCATTGAATTCGACGAGGCTGTCGCTATCGTCGGGCACGGCATCGCGGATGCGGATCATCGGTATGGATCTCGTTGTGGAAAAATATACTTCAGGATTGCGGCGGCTTGCTCGCACCGCGCTTGCGCGACGCGCCGACCTTGCGCGTCAGCGTGTTGCGACCGAGACCGAGTTGCTGCGCCGCACGCGCACGGCGGCCGCCATTTTCGACCAGCGCCGCGTCGATCAGCGCGCTGTCGAATTCGGCGCGCAGCGCGTCGTAGATGCCGCGCTCGCCGCGCGCCAGGCGCGCGCGCACGCTGCGCAGCAGTTCGTCGCGCCAGACGGAATTTTTCGCAGTGACCGGACTTTCCGCCACGGGCAGGTCCTGCGCGCGGATTTCGCGCCCGGGAGTCATCACGGCCAAACGCCGGCACAGATTTTCGAGTTGCCGCACATTGCCCGGCCATCGCATCTGGGTCAGCGCGTTCAGCGCCGACGGCGTGATGCGCTTGGGCTCGAGGCGCATTTCGCGCGTGGCGCGGTCGATGAAATAAGTGGCGAGCAACGGTATGTCCTGCACACGCTCAGCCAGCGGCGGCAGCGACAGACGCATCACGTCGAGCCGGTGCAAAAGGTCGGCGCGGAACTCGCCGCTGGCGACCTTCGCATCGAGGTCCTGATGGGTCGCGGCGACGATGCGCACGTCGGCACGGATCAGTTCGCGTCCGCCGACGCGATAGAACTCGTTTTCGGCGAGCACGCGCAACAGGCGCGTCTGCAACGACAGTGGCATGTCGCCGATTTCGTCGAGAAACAAGGTGCCGCCCTGCGCCTGTTCGAAGCGTCCGCTATTGCGCTTGTGCGCGCCGGTGAACGCGCCGGCTTCGTGGCCGAACAGTTCGGATTCGAGCAGCTCGGCCGGAATCGCCGCGGTGTTGAGCGCGACGAAGGCGTGCGCCGCGCGCGCGCTGTGGCGATGCAAGGCGCGCGCGACCAGTTCCTTGCCGGTGCCGGTCGGCCCGGTGATCAATACGTTCAGATCGCTCGCGGCGACGCGACCGATATGACGGAATACTTCGCGCATCGCCGGCGCATGGCCGATCAGTTCGGTTTCGCCACTGCTGGAAACAACCGGCGCAGACGCCGCCGGCGTGTCGCCGAGCGCACGCTCCACCGCCGCCACGGCCTGATCCAGATCGAATGGCTTGGGCAGATAGTCGAACGCGCCGTTGCGATAGGCAGCCGCCGTCGAGGCGACATCGGTGAACGCGCTCATGATGATCACCGGCGCGCTGTTGCCCATCTCGCGCAGACGCTCGAGCAGGGTCAGCCCGCTCGCGCCGGGCATGCGCACATCGCTGACGATGACCGCCGGCTTGGCGTGCGCGAACGCGGCGAGCAGGCTTTCGGCATCGGCGAATTCGCGCACCGTTGCGTCGATGTCGCGCAGCGCTTCGCCGAGGACGAAGCGGATCGCCTCGTCGTCGTCGGCGATCCAGACCTCAGCCATGGTCGGTCCACCCCGTTTCACTTGCACGCGCGGGTTCACTGCCGAGCGGCAGCAGCAGGCTGAACACGGTCTGCCCGGGCCGGCTGCGGTAGCTCAGCGTGCCGCCGTGTTCTTGCGCGATTTCCTGCGCCAGCGCGAGGCCCAGCCCGGTGCCCTTGCTGCGCCCGGACACCAGCGGCATGAACAGGGTGTGGCGCAGGGTTTCGGGCACGCCGACGCCGTCGTCGATGACGTCGAGCCGTGCGGCGAGCCGCACCGCCTTGTCGCCGATCAATACATTGTGTTCCGCGCGCGAGCGCAGTCCGATGCGCGAGGCTTTGGCCTGCAGCGCATTGCGCATCAGATTGAGCACGAGCTGGAGCAAGCGGTCGCCGTTGCCGCGCAGGCTCGGCAGGCTGGGATCGTAGTCGCGCTCCAGGCGCAGCGCGGGTTCGGCCTCGGCCGCGATCAGCGCGCGTGCGCGCTCGGCGACCTCATGCAGATTGAGCACGGACAGATGCGGCTTGCCGCCGGGTTGCAACAGCCGATCGGTCAGTGCAGCGAGCCGATCCGCCTCGGACATGACCAGTTCCGCCAGCCGCACCAAGTCGGGCTCTACCAGTCGGCGTTTGAGCAATTGCGCTGCACCGCGCAGCCCGGCAAGCGGATTCTTCACCTCGTGGGCGAGACCGCGCAGGCTTTCAGACAAGCGCGCGGTCGGCATCGCGCTGATATCCGCACCGAGTTCGTGCACTTCGAGCAACACGCCATCGTCGGTCCACAGGCTGACGCCGATATCCGCGTGCAGGCTGCGGCCGGTGCGCGTCTCCAGGGTTTGCTCGCGCAGACGCACGGAGGCGCCGCCAGCGCGCACACGCTCGACCAACGGAATGAACACACGCGCCGGCTCGCCCAGAGCCTGCACCGGCAAACCGTGCGAGCGCGACGGACTCACCGCGAACAGCTCGCAGAACGCGGGATTCGCGTACACAAGCACGCCGCTGCGATCGAGCACGGCCACGCCGGTTTCGAGCTGGCCCAGCAGGTCTTCGACCTTGAGCGCGGGACCTGGCAATGCGGGGACGGCCATCAACATTGCACCAGTCTAGTGCAAGCACGGGAGGCGATCGAGACTGGTCTTATCGCCATGCGCACGCTGTCACGGCACATGTACCACCGTGCTCAGCGCAGAGACGCCGTTTTCGTCGAACGCCTCGACCGCGATGTCGTAGGACACGCCGGCGCTCAAGGCGCGCAACTCCAGATGCGTGCCCTTGTCGGCGAATACCTGATAGCAGAGATTGAGTCGATCCGGCCTGCCCCCCCAGCGCACGTTGTAGCCGACCGCACCCGCCACCGCGCGCCAGCTCACCGTCACGGAGCGCGGATCGGGATCGCGCCGCGCCGCGACCTCGCGTGGCGCGGGCGGCGGCTTACCGTCAGCGTTGCCGAAGACACGCAAATCGCTGATCGCCAGATGCGCTGCGCCGACATGCCCGTGCACGTAACGCACGTAGCGCGCGCGCACCGGCGAGGGCAGTTGGAAATACGCGTTCGGCCGATCGCGGCGTTCGCTGCCGGTCGACGCGAGCGGCTTCCAGTTTTTTCCGTCCGCGGAATGTTCGAGCGAAAACTCGGTGTAAATATCCGGCGCGTCGCCGTAGCGGCCAGATTCGTAGTCGGCAAAATCCACCTGTACTGCGCGCAGGGTTTTCTGCGCGCCCAGATCGACAGTCAGCGTCTGCCCCGGCTCGTCGTGCGCCGCGACCCAGAACGTGCGTGGATCCTCGTCGGTGACATTGGCCGCAGCGAATTTGCCCAGCGTCGACGACGCCCATGCGTGCTTGCGATAAGACAACAGCATCCAGCCGGTGAACAGTTTCTGCGGATCCTCGGCGCGACCCTCGGGCATGTAGTGCGGAAAATCGCCGAAACGCGTCGACACAACCATCTGTCCATCCGCGCTGAACCCGGCCGGGAACAGGTCGATGCGCCGCTCGAACGTCCAGTTGACCCCGATCCACGAGGTACCGGTGTTCCACCAATTGCCGTGATTGTCGGCGAACGTGTTGCCATGTCCCGCTCCAATCGCGAAGCCTCCCGGCTTGTAACCGACCGGATTGTACGGTGCGTACTCGAACGGTCCGAGCGGGCTGTTGCTCAAGTAGGTGCCGGTTGCGTAGACGTTGTATTCGGTCCCCGGCGCCGCGTATTGCAGGTAGTAGCGACCGTCCACCTTGGTCATCCACGCACCTTCGATATACACGGCGTGCGCTTCGGCGGTGTGGTCCTGACCGAAGCGCTCCCAGCCGTGCTGCTTCGGATCGAGGGCGATCAGCGCGCGCGGCTTGCCGATATAGCGCATGCCGTCGTGCATATCGAGTTCGATTCCGTACAGCGGAAACGTATCCGAAGAGCCCCAGTAGAGATACCAGCGACCATCGTCGTCCTTGAACAAGGCTGGGTCCCACGGCCCGGGCGGAATCTTGGCCGGCTGCGCATCGCCGGCATGCCAGGCCGGCAAGTCCCGGTCCCAACCCGGCGGCACGGCGTTGGGCAACTCTGGCAGGATGCGCGTCAGGAAATCGAACTGACCACGTGCGGGATCTTTCGTCACCAGCACCGGCTCGGGCGTGGTCGCAGCACGCATCAGGATCAGACGATTGCCATCGGAGATTGCAGCCGGCGCCACCATACTGTCGAACGGCCAGCGGTTCGGTGTGATGAAGTTCCAGTCGACGAGATTGGTCGAGCGCCAATAACCATCGGCGAGGGTCATGAACAAATAGTAGGCACCGCCGTGCGGCACGATGACCGGGTCGGCGCCGGTGCGATAGGAAATACCTTCGTTGAGCTGCTCGAAGTTGTAGCGGTAATCCAGATCGAGTGGGTTTGCGTAAGTGCGTGCGCCGGGCGGCGCGGCGAACTCAGCGGGGGCTGCGTGAACCGCGGAAATCAAACCGAACAGTGCTCCAACAATACTGGCGCACCTCAATCCAATAATTCCTGGCGTCATGGAACTCGCCTGCTCGTCATCCCGGCGCAAGCCGGGATCCAATGACTTGTGAAATATTGATAAAGGTCAAAGATAACTGGATTCCGGCGTTCACCGGAATGACATTTTGCATTTGTCTTCGACCGCAAAAACTCGCGGCCAAGGAGTGGCCCCTCAAATCGAGTAATACATCTGGTATTCGATGGGATGGGTCGCTGCACGGAACCTCGACACCTCCTGCATCTTCAATTCGATGTACGCATCGATGAAGTCGT
>NZ_DATBQK010000116.1:0-12401 GCF_036560865.1 Rudaea sp. | reverse complement strand
CGGCGCTGTCGTCGGTGCTGCGGTGGGCGGAGCCGCAGCCGGCGGCGCGGCGGCTTGTGCGTTTGGCGCTGGCGGCGGTGCCGCCTTCTGCGCTTGTTCGATGCGTACCTTGAGCGACAGCAGCTTGCCGTTCTGCGGGCGTACTTGCAGGCCCTGGTTGACCACGGTCAGTGCGTTGTCGAGGTTACCGGCCGTGATCGCCGCTTCGCCCTGCGCGCCCGCCTGCAATGCGATGCGATCGAGCATTCTCTCGGCCTTGCTGTTGCCGGGATCCTTCTGCAGCACCTTCTGCAGATAGTCGAGCGCGCTGCCATCGGTGCCGGCGCTCGCCTGCACCGACTGATTCGCCTCGATGCGTTGCTGCGCGCGGTCGAGCCAGAGCGAAACCAGTTCGCGCTCGTCCTGGGTCAGCGTGCTGCGTCCGCCCCAGATCATCCATCCTCCGCCGATCAACAGCGCGAGCGCGACGACGACACCGATCGCGACCACCAACAGCGAACGCTTGCGCGCAACCGGCGCGGCAGCGGGCGCACCCGCAGCGGCGGGTGCGGAGCGCAGCGCGGGCGCAGGCGGCGGTGGGCGCGGCGGCGTGCCGGGCACGCTGGTGGAAAATCCGAGCGCGCGCAATTGCTCAGACGAAGGCTGATTCGGATCAACCTGCAGACGCATCAGCAGGGTATCGCTGTGGATCAGGCGCGATTTCAGGTCGTCGCAGAATTCGTGCAGATTCGGATAGCGGTCGTCGCGGTTTTTCGCCAGCATGCGCGCGATCACGTCCTCGAACGCGTGGAACTCGGCGGGTAGCGGCGGCAGTGGTTGCGACAGATGCGCCATGAGTACGCCGATCGACGTATCCGCGCGGAACGGCGGCGTACCGGTGAGCAATTCCTGAAAAAGTATACCCAGACTATACTGGTCGGCGCGGCCATCGACCTGCTGGCCGTTGATCTGCTCGGGGCTCATATAGGTCGGCGTACCAACCAGCATGCCGGTCTGGGTCAGGCGCATCGCCGAGCCATCCTGATAACGCGCGATGCCGAAATCGGTCAGCACCGGCGTGCCGGTATCGCGGAACATGATGTTGGCTGGCTTCAGATCGCGATGCACGACGCTATGGCTGTGCGCGAATTCGAGCGCATTGGCGATCTGCACGATCACCGACACCGCCTCCGACAGCGACAGGCCCTTGCGCATGCGGTCAGTGAGCACGCCGCCACCGAGATACTCCATCGCGATGTAGGCGATCTTGTCGTTGCTGACGATGTCGTAGACCGCAACGATGTTGCGGTGCGGCAGCTTCGCCATCATCCGCCCTTCGAGCAGGAAACGGCGTTCGATCTGGCTCGAGTCGATGCCCGGATCGAACGAGCGGCGCATAACCTTGAGCGCGACTTTGCGGTCGAGCGAGCGCTGCAGCGCGAGATGCACCGTGGACATGCCGCCCGACCCCAGTGGGCGGAGTATCTCGTAGCCGGGAATCTGGATGGAGTCCGTCGCCATAAACCTATTTCCCAAAATCGCACACCCCCGTCCCCCGAGCGGAGAAATGTGGCCTGGATCATAACATTGCCACCCCGCCCCACGTCATTGCATGGGCAGGTAGAGCACCACCGAAAGGCCGCCGCCCTCGCGATTGGCGAGCCCGATGCGGCCGCCGTGCGCCTCGATGATTTCACGCGCCAGCGCCAGCCCCAGGCCGGTGCCGCTGCGTTTGGTCGAATAGAACGGCAGCAGCGCATTGGCGAGCACGGTTTCGTTCATGCCGCTGCCGCGGTCGCGCACTTCCACGCGCACCTCGTTGGCACGCGGAGCGAGCGCCAGTTCGACCGCGTCGGCCGCACCGCCTGACTCATGTGCGTTCTTCAACAGATTGATCAGCACCTGTTCGATTTGCACGCGATCGAAACGCCCGGGCTGGGTGGGCACGACGCCGACCAGACGAAACGGATATTGCTGCGCCAGCCCAGCGAGAAACTCCGCCCACGCCACGCCGTCGATGCGCGGCTGCGGCAGCCTGGCGAATTCGGCATAGCCGGCGATGAAAGCATGCAGATGGCGCGCGCGCTCCTCGATCGTGTCGAACACCGGCGCCAGCCGCTCCGGTTCGCCCTTGCGCGCCAGCTCGCGGCCGGAATGCGCGAGCGAGGAAATCGGTGCCAGCGAATTGTTCAATTCGTGGCTGATCACGCGGATGACTTTTTTCCAGGTCAGCACCTCCTGGCGCGACAGCTCGCGCGTGAGCCGCTTGATCAGATACATGCGATGGTTGCGGCCGTGCAGGCGAAAACTTTTCTGCGCGAGATGGAAGGTCTCGGTTTCGCCGTCGAGGTCGACGCTGAACAGACCGTCCTGGTTGGCGATCAAGGCGGCGCTCAGGGGTGCGGGGCACTCGTTGGCGAGCCTGGCGAACGCCAGTCCATTCATCGCGCGCCCATCGTTGAGCAGGCTGCGCGCGGCGAGATTCGCGTAGACGACGAATTCCGCCGGGTCGATCAGCAGCAGCGCGGTCGGCGAATTCTGCACCATCGTGTCGAGCAGCAATTCGCGCTGCAGCAGATTCTGCCGTTGTTCGCGCAGCACGTTGCCCAGTTCGTTGTGCGCGCCGATCAACTCGCCGAATTCATCGCGCCGCGTTTGCGCCAGCGAGGTGCTGAAATCGCCGTCGCGATAACTGGCGACGCCACCCGACAGCGCGCGCAAGAGACTCTGCAGCGGTTGCATCGTCGCGCGCGCGAGCATCAGCACCGGCAAGGCGAGCAACACGATCGTCGCAGCCGCTGCATACCACGCCGATGGCAACCAGAGCGCGAACAATGCGGTCGACGCACAGGCGATGATCAAGGTCGCGCCGAGCAGCCCGGCCAATTTGCCTTCGAGGGAGAAGAAGCGCATCGATGAAGGCTAACGCAGAAGTCGGGAGGCGGAAATGGAGTATGGAAAGTCGGGCAAAAGTAAATTTTGCTCGTCATTCCGGCGGCTTTCAACCGCGAAGCTGGTCAAAGCAAGATCGGCCGATCCGGCAGTTCGTTGGCGACATGCGTTCCGTCGGTGGGGAAATGCTGCGCGAGGATATCGCTCACGGCGGTGACACCGTCGATCGCACCGGCCAGGAAGTCGCCGGCGAGAAAACGCTCGCGCAGGCGTGTGCAGATCGAGACCCAATCCGATTCCGGCACGCGCGCGGCGATGCCGCGGTCGGCGAGGATCTCGATCGCACGATCGGCGACGAGTACGTAGATCAGCACGCCGGAATTGTGTTGCGTATCCCACACGCGCAGATGCGCGAACACCTCGTGCGCGCGCTGGCGCGCACTGCGTTTGCGCAGGACGTCGCCGAGCGGCAGCACGCCTTCGATGGCGAAGCAGACCTGACCCTGATGGCGCGCCTCGCCTGCGGCGATCGCCTTCTGGATCGCGTCGAGCGCTGCGGGCGGAAACATCCGGCGTGCCACATGGCTCGACACTGCATGTTTGAAGAAGCGGGCGATCGTCATCTCACCAGCCCCCCGACGCGCCGCCGCCACCGAACGATCCGCCGCCGCCGCTGAAGCCGCCGCCACCGCCGAATCCACCGCCGCCAAAACCGCCACCGCCGAGGCCGCCGCCGAATCCGCCCCAGCCGCCGCGATTGGCGAAGCCGCCCCCGCTGCCGCCGAGCAGGCCGAAGATCAAGCCGAGTACGCCGAGGCCGATCGCCAGCGGGATCGCGCCGCCCGACAGCAGCCAGGCTGCGCCACCGCCGACGATGCCGACGAGTCCGCTGCGCGGCGGCGCGGACAGGCGGCCGAACAAGCCACGTGCCCAGAGGATCGCGAAGAAGGCGAAAAGCGCAGCATTGAAAACATCGCCGCCGCCGTGGCGGCGCGGACTGCGCTCATCAGTCAGCGGCGGTGGCAGCGGTTCGCCGTCGATCAGTTTGGTCAGCGCATCGGTCGCATCGTGGATGCCGCCGTTGAAATCGCCCGCGCGGAATTTCGGCGTGACATATTCGCGGATGATGCGCGCGCAGGCGACATCGGGAATCGCGCCCTCAAGGCCGCGGCCGACTTCGATGCGCACGCGATGGTCGTCCTTGGCGACGATCAGGATCACGCCGTCGTCGGTGCCCTTGCGCCCGAGCTTCCACGCATCGCCGACGCGGATGCCGTACTGCGCGATATCCTCGGGTTGCGTGGTCGGCACGATCAGCACGCCGACCTGCGAACCCTTGCGCTGTTCGAGCGCAGTCAGGTCGGACTCGAGCGCCTGCTGCTGCTGCGCATTGAGCGTGCCGGTCAGATCGGTGACGTGCGCGCGCAGCGGCGGGATTGCCTGCGGATCGCCTTGCGCCGCCCCGAGCGTGGCGGCGGCAAACACCAACCCGATGCCGGCACAGCAGGCCAGCCATCGACGCGGAACGCGCACGGCGTTCAAGCGCGGGTCAATGCGCGGGCTGTGCGGGCGGTTGCGCGGCCGGTGCGGCGGGCTTGTTGAAATCCACGGTCGGCGCGGTCGAAATCGCCTTCTCGTTCTCCACCGTAAAATTGGCCTTGGTCTTGTAACCGAATATCATCGCGGTGAGGTTCTGCGGGAAGCTGCGCACGAAGGTGTTGTAATCCTGAATCGCGGCGATATAGCGGTTGCGCGCCACGGCGATGCGGTTTTCGGTGCCTTCGAGTTGCGCCTGCAGGTTCTGGAACAGCGCGTCGGCTTTCAACTGCGGATAGTTTTCCGACACCACCATCAGACGCGACAACGCGCTCGACAATTCGCCCTGCGCGGCCTGGAACTGCTTCACCTTCGCTTCGTTGGTGAGATCGTCGGTGGTCAGGTTGATCTTGCCCACCGACGCGCGCGCTTCGGTCACCTTGGTGAACACTTCTTCTTCGTGTGCGGCATAGCCCTTGACCGTGTTGACCAGATTCGGCACGAGATCCGCGCGGCGCTGATATTGATTCACGACCTCGGACCAAGCCGCCTTGACGCCTTCATCCTTCGACTGGATCGGGTTGTAGCCGCAGCCGGCGAGAACGAGAGACGCCAGCAGCAGAAGTGGAATTCGACGAATTTGCATGGCCCGACCCTGCCCTCGTGATTGGTTGACCCGAATCCGCATGATACATGCGCGGCGTCCCGGCCGGAATGCCCGCGGCTACTGCTCGGGCCCGGTCGAATCCGGATCCGTCTTCGGCCGATCTTCCGCGCGGCGTTTGAAACGTCGCGTGCGCTCGCGCTTGGCCCACAGATTGAGCGCCTCGACCACCGCCGAGAAACCCATGCCGAAATAGACGTAGGCGCGCGGGAAGTGAACATCGACGCTCTCGGCGATCAACATCCCGCCGATCAGCACGATGAACGCAAGCGCGAGCATGCGGATCGTCGGGTTACGGTCGATGAACTCTCCGACCGGATCGGAGGCGAACAGCATCACCGCCACGGCAAGCACGATCGCGGCGACCATCACCGGAATATTGCGCACCATGCCGACCGCGGTGATCACCGAATCCATCGAGAACACGATGTCGATGACCGCGATCTGTACGATCACCCAGACGAAAGTCGAGGCGGTGGCGTTTGCCGCGATTTCCATTCCCTCGCTGGTGATCGCGTCGAAGATTTCCATCAATCCCTTGACCACGAGGAACAGTCCGCCGCCGCCGATAATCAGGTCGCGCACCGAGATCAATCTGCCGTAGAGGGTGAACAGAGCCATGTGACGATCGTCCATGCGCGCGAACATGGCGAGGGTCACCAGCAGCATGATGCGCGTCAGGCAGGCGAACATGAGCCCGAGCTTGCGCGCGCGCGAACGTTGCTCGGGCGGCAAGCGGCTCACAGCGATCGAGATGAACACCAGATTGTCGACGCCGAGAACGATCTCGAGCGTGCTCAGCGTGAGCAGGGCGATCAGCAGTTCAGGGTGAGGCATAACCGTCCATCCATCTACAGAAACGCACAGTCCATATCAAAGGCCGTGTTGCCAAAGTATCACTCCCCAGCAAAACATCATATTGAGCATGAGCAGAAACACCGCAGCGGAGCCCATGTCCTTGGCGCGGCCGGCGAGTTCGTGAAATTCCGGACTCGCCTTGTCGACCACCGCCTCGACCGCCGAGTTGAGCAGCTCGGCCGACAATACCAGCAGCAGGCTGCCGCAGAGCAGTGCCTTTTCCACGCCGCCGTGGCCGAGCCAGAGGCCGAGTGGAAACAAGATAACGCACAAGTATACTTCGAGGCGGAACGAGGCCTCGAAGCGCCAACTCGCGCGCAGCCCGTTGAGCGACCAGATCAGCGCCTTGTAGATCTGCTTCGGGCCGCGTGGCTCGGTGCTTGGCATTCGTCTCCCCTTCCCCTGCCAGGTTAATCAGGCTGCGTTTGCTGCGCGCATGCCCCAGGCGACATCCAGTTCCCTCGCCGCCTTCACGTCGTCGAGGCGGCGTACCGGCATCGTGATCGGTGCATCCTTCATCGCCTGCGGATTCGCCGCGGCAAGCTTGATCAGGTCGCCCATCACCTCGACAAATTCATCCAGGGTTTCCTTCGACTCGGTTTCGGTCGGCTCGATCAGCAGGCACTCGGGAATCAGTAGCGGAAAGTAATTCGTCGGCGCGTGGATGCCGCGATCGAGCAGACTCTTGGAAAAATCCAGCGCGGTGATGCCGTTTTCCTTTTTCTGTTTGGCCACGGTGACGATGAATTCGTGGCTCGCGCGGCGCTTCGGGTAAGCCAGATCGAAGCCCTTTGCGGCCAGGCGCCTGGCCAGGTAATTCGCATTCAACGTGGCGTACTCGGCCACGCGCGGCATACCCTCGCGGCCGAGCAGGCGCGCATAGATGTAGGCGCGCAGCAGCACGCCCGCGTTGCCGGCGAAGCTGGTCAGGCGGCCGATCGACAGCGGACGGTCTTTCTTGCGGATCCAGCGGTACCACACCTTACTCTGTGCCGCCCCCTCTCCCCTGCCCTCTCCCACGAGGGGAGAGGGGGCATCGGAGTCCGCTGCGCGGACGATTTTTTCTATCATCGGAATCGGCAGAAATGGCCGCAGACGTTCGGACACGCCGACCGCACCCGCGCCGGGTCCGCCGCCGCCGTGTGGCGTCGAGAAGGTCTTGTGCAGGTTCATGTGAATCGCGTCGAAGCCCATGTCGCCCGGGCGCACCTTGCCAAGGATCGCATTGAGGTTGGCGCCATCGTAGTAAAGCAGCCCGCCGGCCTCGTGTACCAATCTGGAAATTTCCACAATGCGGCGTTCGAACACGCCGATCGTCGACGGATTGGTCAGCATGATGCCGGCGGTCTTCGGACCGAGCACCTTCTTCAGCGCCTCGACATCGATATCGCCGTCGGCCTGCGTCGGTATTTCGCGCACGGTGCAACCGCACATCGTCGCAGTCGCCGGATTGGTGCCGTGCGCCGCGTCGGGAACGATGATTTCGGTGCGTTGGAGATCGCCGCGATGCTTGTGGTAGGCCATGATCATGGCCACGCCGGCAAACTCGCCCTGCGCGCCGGCCATCGGCGCGAGCGAGACGCCGCCCTTCATGCCGGTCACGTCGGCGAGAATTTCCTGCAGGTCGTGCATGCAGGCGAGGAACCCCTGCGACAGCGATTCGGGCGCATACGGATGCCGCGCCAGGAAACCGTCGAGCATCGCCAGCGAATTGCAGGCGCGCGGGTTGTACTTCATCGTGCACGAACCGAGCGGATAGAATTGCGTGTCGATCGAGAAATTCTTGCGCGACAGATTGGTGTAGTGGCGCACCGCCTGCAGTTCGGAAACCTCGGGTAGGCCGATCGGCGTCTTGCGGCGGAATTGTTCAGGCAGATCGTCGGGTGTGGCGACTGCGGCCGGAATTTGCGCCGCCGCGGTGCGGCCGGGTTGCGACAATTCGAAAATCAGCATGGCTTCGCGCAGCGAGAATTAACGAGGGTGACGTATGATGCCACGAGCGAGGGCTGAGGGCCTAGGGCTGAGAGCCGGAGAGCACGGCATTCCAGCCTTGGTACTTCAGCCCTCGGCCCTCAGCCCTCAGCCCTGAACCCATGTCCGAACTGATTCGCGTCATCCTGCTCGGCATCATCGAAGGCATCACCGAATTCCTGCCGATTTCCTCGACCGGTCACCTGCTGGTCGCCGAACACTGGCTCGGCGTACGCAGCGACACATTCAACGTGGTGATTCAGGCGGGGGCGATTCTTGCCGTCGCCCTGATTTATCGACAGCGCCTGTGGCAGCTCGCGGTCGACTCGCGCAACCCGGCAAATCGCGATTACGCGCTGAAATTGCTGGTCGCGTTCCTGATCACTGCGGTGCTTGGCTTTGTTGTGACCCGGCTGGGATTCAAATTGCCCGAGAGAATCACGCCGATCGCATGGGCATTTGTCGTCGGCGGTATATGGATGCTCGTGGCCGAACACTTCGCGGCGAAGCTGCCGGACAGTACGCGCATCACCTGGCCGGTCGCGATTCTGGTCGGCCTCGCGCAAATCGTCGCGGCGATTTTTCCGGGTACTTCGCGTTCGGCAGCGACGATTTTCGTCGCCATGCTGGCCGGCACCAGCAATCGTCCGGCGGCAACGGAATTCGCGTTTCTTGTCGGCATCCCGACCATGTTCGCAGCCAGCGGCTATGAACTGCTCAAGGCGCTGAAGGCCGGCGGCGGACACGAGGACTGGAGCGCGCTGGCGATCGCCTTTGTCGTCTCCACGGTCACTGCGTTTGTCGCGGTGAAATGGCTGCTCGGCTTTATTCGCACCCATCGCTTCACGCCATTCGCGCTGTACCGCATCGTGCTCGGCATTGCGCTGTTGCTGCTGATGTCCGCGGGCGCGTAGCCGTTTCTTCCCTTCTCCACTGGGAGAAGGTGCCGAAGGCGGATGAGGGAATGGTTTCGCGGTATTGCGGTGTGGCGGCAATTCGCGATGCTTCTCCCTCATCCCCCAAGGGGACTTCCTTTGGGGCGTCCGGCGCGGTGCGCCACCTTCTCCCGATGGGGGAAGGAAAGCTATTCGCCTTCGTGCCGCACAAACACGCGGCGGGTCTCCTGCACCGGGCCGTCCGCGGTCTGTTGCACGCGCAGTCGCAGGGTGAGTTTCTTGCCGTCCGGCGACAGCTGGTAGTGCTCTTCGAAGCTGCCACCGCCGTCGGGGTGAGTTTCGATGACGAGCTCCGGCGCCGCCCGGGTCAGTCACACCGTGCCGCCGTATTGTGGCCCGTAGTTGTGCTTGCCGTCGTAGCGGTAGGCCATGCGCCGGCCGTTGGCCTCGATATCGAATACGTCGTCGGACGGACGAATGATCAGCGCATGTGCGTGTTCGCGCGGCATGACGGAGGTGCTCGCCGTTGCGCTCGCGCTGGAATCGTCGCGGCTCGAAGCGTGGTTGCCATGCCCACCGCGACCGCCGCCCATGCCGTGACCGCCCATGCCGCCGCCGTGACCACCGTGCGAATACGCAGAGTTGTCGTCGGACGATTTCGCCGCCGGCGCCGCGGCGGCGGCTTGATCGCCGGTTACCCAGTCGCCGCTGAAATCCGGCGGCAAACCGGCAGCATGATTCAAGCCCGGCGCGAGGAACAGACAACACAGGGCAAGGAGTGCGGCACGCATGGCGAATCCCGGTAGAACCTCGCAGAATTATAGGCAGCCACGCTGAACCGCAAGCGCAACCGGCGCGAACGATCGGGTAACCAAATGTAAGCGAATGCAAAGTCGCACACGCTACCGGCGACACTGCAAATGCGCGGATGTATAGTCGCGCGCATGAACGATGCCAAGATTCTGCTGGTCGACGACGACGAAGAGCTTTGCCAGCTACTCAGCGATTTTCTGGTGCGCGACGGCTTCGGCGTCGACATCGCCAATGACGGTGCGACGGCGTTGCAGCGCGCCGCCAGCGAGAACTACGACGCGTTGATTCTCGACGTCATGCTGCCGCAGCGCTCGGGCATCGAAGTGCTGCGCGAGCTGCGCCGCGATTCGCAACTGCCGGTGCTCATGCTGACCGCACTCGGTGAGGACATCGACCGCATTCTCGGTCTCGAACTCGGCGCCGACGACTACGTGCCCAAACCCTGCAATCCGCGCGAAATCGCCGCGCGTCTGCGCGCGATTCTGCGGCGCACGCGCGGCGAGAGCGAAAGCGCGCGCCTGGCCGATCTCGTCGTCGGCCCGGTCGCCCTGAACGCCGCCTCGCGCAGCGTCGCCCTGCGCGGCGAACCGGTATCGCTGACCGGCACGGAGTTCAACATCCTCGCCATGCTCATGCGCGACGCCGGCCACGTGGTGAGCAAGGAGACCATCGCCCTGGATGTGCTCGGCCGCCCGCTGCGCTCGTTCGACCGCAGCATCGATGTGCACATCTCCAAACTGCGGCGCAAGCTCGGTGTCGCCATCGACGGCGAATCGCTGATTCACACGATCCAGCGCGGAGGTTATCTGTTCCGCGTCGTCCACGAGGCCTGACGATGCGGCGGCTGTTCTGGCGCATCTTCGCCCTGTTCTGGGCTGCGAATCTGGTGCTCATCGTCGCCATCGCCTGGAGCACCTCGTACACGTTCGAGAACGAAAAAATTCCGGGACTCGGGATCACCCGACTCGAATCCGTGCTCAACGAGCAATTGCGCGGCGCCGGACACGCGCTGCGCGACAACGGCGTCGATGGCCTGCGCAGCGTGGTCCAGGGCGCCGAGCAGCGCGGTATCCGCATGTACCTGCTCGATGCCAACCACAGCGACCTGCTCGCGCGTCCGGTGCCAAACGGCGTGATGGACTCGATCAACCATGCAGTCGAGGATGCGCAGGGACTGCACGCCAGCCGCACACGCATCCGCGTGCTCAACTTGCCGAATGGGGAAAAGTATACCGGGGTGGCGGAGTACGAATACCCGCCGTTGCTGCGCATGCTCTACCGGCGCCCGAACCTGTTCTGGAAGCAGGTCGCGATCGCCAGCGTGATCAGCGCGTTTTTCAGCCTGCTGCTGGCCGCCTATATCGCCACGCCGCTGTCGCGCATCCGCGCGAACGCGCGCCGCGTCGCGCGCGGCGATCTGGATGCGCGCATCGGCACGCTGACATTCGGACGCAGCGCGGAAATGCTCGCGCTGGCCAGCGAATTCGATCAGATGGCCGCGCGCCTAAAGGAACTGGTCGAGGGTCAGCGCCGCCTGATCCGCGACGTCTCGCACGAAATGCGTTCGCCGCTCGCGCGCCTGCAGGTTGCGCTCGAGCTGGCGCGCGCGCAGACGCATGGCGATGCCAAGGTGCAGATCGAGCGCATCGAGCTCGAATCGCACCGCCTCGAGGAAATGATCGCGCAGGCGATCCAGCTGTCGCGCATGGAGATGACCACACCGTCGACGGTGGAAAGCGTCGCGCTGGACGAATTGATCGCCGACATCGCCGCCGACGCCGCATTCGAGGCGCAGGCGCAACGTTGCTCGCTGCATATCGCGCAGAGTGCGCCGCTGCTCGTGCGCGCCGAATCCGACCTGCTGGCGAGCGCGATCGAAAACGTCGTGCGCAACGCGGTCAATTACACCACGCCCGACTCCACGATCCGCATCCGCCTGGACCGCGTCGAGCAACAGGCGCGCCTGCGCGTGATCGATGCCGGCCCGGGCGTGTCGGCCGCGGATTGCGCGCGCATCTTCGAACCGTATTTCCGTACCGATTCCGCACGCCAGCGCAAGAGCGGCGGCAGCGGTCTGGGACTGGCCATCGCCAAGCGCGCGGTCGAGCGCCAGGGCGGCCGCATCCGCGCAGTCAATGCCGACGGCGGCGGCCTCGAAGTGGAGATTCTGCTGCCGCTGGCGTGATTCCTGGCGCGATTCACGGCCACTGTCCCGCTAGTGTGACGCAGCGATTGACGCGGGACCCGGAACTGGCGCTATGCTGCGTCCGACACCGCTGCAAAATCGTTTCCATCCTGCCGTGAAGCCCGCGTTACAACTACGCCTGCATCAAACCCTCGCCCTGACGCCGCAACTGCAGCAGGCGATCAAGCTGTTGCAACTGTCCAGCATCGAGCTCGAGATCGAGCTGCGCAACGTGCTCGAATCCAATCCTCTGCTCGAACTGACCGAGACCGACAGTCAGGAAGACGCGTTCGAAGCTGACGAATACGACGCCACCGCCGAAGCGCCATCGGAAACGACCGAGCCGGTGCAAACCACGGAGTCTTCGGCTGCCGACGAGACCAAGGAAACCGACGACTTCGAGCTGGCCGGCGACTTCGAGGACGACGGCAGCGACTACGGCAGCCCGAAACCCTTCGGCGACGATGACCGCGAAACACAGGACCCCGAGCAGGAGGACCTGCGCGACCATCTGCTCTGGCAGCTCAACCTGACGCCGCTGTCCGCGCGCGACCGCGCGATCGGCACCGCGATCATCGAGGCGATCGACGACGACGGCTATCTGCAC
>NZ_DATBQK010000115.1:0-7343 GCF_036560865.1 Rudaea sp. | reverse complement strand
CCCTCACCCCTTGCCCTCTCCCGCATGCGACAGAGGGGGGTGATCGTCGCGCTAGCGCGCGACCTCGGTGTTTGATTGAAGCGGCAGCGCGGCGAATATGCGCCGGGACACTTCGTCAACGTCGCCCACGCCATCGACATGACGCAGCTTGCCGATCTGCTCGAAGTGCTCGGCGACGGGCGCAGTCTGTTCGCGGTAGATGTCCAGACGCTTGCGCACGATGGCCGGGTCGTCGTCGGGCCGGTGCTCGGTCTTGAAGCGCAGTTCGCAGCGCGCAAGGATGGCGCTGTCGGGCACATCGAGCTTGATCGCGACATCAAGTGGCTGGTTCAGGCGCGCGAGCAGGGCTTCGAGTGCAGTGCACTGGGCGAGATTGCGCGGGTAACCGTCGAGGATGAAGCCCTTGCGCGCATCGGGCTCGCGCAGGCGGTCTTCGAGCATGCCGAGCACCATTTCGTCCGACACCAACTGTCCGGCGGCCATCACCTCTTTCGCCTTCAGCCCCAATGGCGTGGCGGCCTTGACCGCCGCGCGCAGCAGATCGCCGGTGGAAATATGCGGTATCTGCAACGCATTCTTGATGCGCTCGGCCTGAGTACCCTTGCCCGAACCGTTCGGGCCGAAGAAGACGATGCGCATAGGCTTCTACGTTTATCCATCGAACATACCGGCGCGAAAAATCGCGGCTCTTTTCTGCGCAGCGTGGCGATCGGCTAGACTCGCGACCTTGAGCGCCGAGCTAAGCTAGCGGCAGCCGCAGTGTTAGTCAAACCTGCAACCACACGGTGTTCCCAATATGAGCAAAGGCAACCTCCTGTACGCCCAATCCGGCGGCGTCACCGCGGTCATCAACACCACGGCCTGCGCGGTGATCGAAACCTGTCGCAAACATCGCATCCGCGCCTATGCCGCGCGCAACGGCATTCTCGGCGCACTGCGCGAGGAGCTGATCGATCTGTCCAGGGAAGACCGCAGCGCGATTGCGGCATTACGCCACACCCCGGGCGGCGCGTTCGGCTCGTGCCGCTTCAAGCTTAAATCGCTGGAAATCGATCGCGCGCGCTACGAGCGCCTGATCGCCGTGCTGCGCGCACACGATATCCGCTACTTTTTATACAACGGCGGCAACGATTCGGCCGATACCTCGCTGAAGATTTCCGCGATCGGCAAGGAGCTGGGCTATCCGCTGCAGGTCATCGGCGTGCCGAAGACGATCGACAACGATTTGCCGGTGACCGACAGCTGCCCGGGTTTTGGCTCGGTGGCCAAGTACACCGCGGTGTCGATTGGCGAGGCCAGTCTCGACGTCGCCTCGATGTGCGAATCCTCGACCAAGGTGTTCGTGATGGAAGTGATGGGCCGTCACGCAGGCTGGATCGCCGCGGCCGCAGGCCTCGCCGCGACGGGCAAGGACGCCGCGCCGCATATCATCCTGTTCCCGGAAGTGCCGTTCGACGAAGCCGCGTTCCTCGCGCGCGTCGAGGCGACGGTCAAGCGCGTCGGTTACTGCTCGATCGTGGTTTCCGAAGGGCTGAAAAATGCCGAAGGCAAATTCCTCGCCGAAGCTGGCAGTACCGATGCGTTCGGCCACACCCAGCTCGGCGGCGTCGGCCCGTTGATCGCGCAATTGGTAAAAAGCAGGCTCGGCTACAAATACCACTGGGCGGTGCCGGATTATCTGCAGCGCTCGGCGCGCCACCTAGCCTCCAAATCGGATGTCGAGCAGGCCTACGCCGTGGGCAAGGCCGCGGTCGAATATGCGCTGGCCGGCAAGAATGCGGAAATGCCGGTGATCAAGCGCATCTCGACCACGCCGTTCAAATGGAAAATCGAGGCCGTGCCGATTACGCGGATTGCGAATATCGAAAAGAAGCTGCCGAAGAATTTCATCACGCGCGACGGCTTCAATATCACCGCCGCTGCGCGCAGTTATTTCGAACCGCTGATCCGCGGCGAAGACCGACCGCCGTACGACGCGACCACCGGCCTGCCGAAATATGCGCAGCTCAAGCGCGTGCTGGTGAAGAAGAAGCTCCCGCGCTACAGCATCGCGGACAAATAGGCGCTCAACGCTACGCGCGCTCGATCACGGCAATACGCTGGGCCGCAGGCCGCAGAAAAGGCCGCTCGACATAGCGATACGATAGCCAGGCGATCAGCACGATCGTCGGAACCACGGCAACGAGCACCATGATCCAGGCCGGTGCGTACGTGCCACCGGTCAGCCCGGCAGATTGCGCGGCCTGCAGTATTGGGTAATGCCATAGATAGAGGCTGTAGCTGATCAAGCCGAGGAAGGTCATCGGCCGGTTGGCGAACAGCGCGGTGCCTGCGCGCGTCGTGGCGGCTGCACCGAGAACCAGCATGCCGAAGCCGATTGCCGTGACGCTGTGGTGGAAGAAAAGATACGGCACGTCAATGCGCACGGCGAAATCGTCGCGCGGCGCCGCGACATAAGCCAGGGCGACGATGAGCGCGATTCCGCCGCACAGCCACGCGGTCGCCGCCCGGCGTGACGGCGGTCGGCTCGCCATGATCCATGCCGCGCACACACCGATGAAGAACTGATCGAGCCGCGCCGGCAGTTGATGCACGTCTGGATAACTGATGAACATCTTCAGCGTTGGATCGGTCAGCGACCAGTAGCACAAAACGCGGAACACAAAAACGAAAACCAGTACCGACAACAACGCCAGCTGCCAGCGGCACCGAGTAACGAACAAGGCGAGCAGCGGCAGCGCGACGTAAAAATCCCATTCGACCGGCATCGACCAGTAGACCGGATTGAGCGGCGGGACCGACCACGGCACGATGTTCTGCACCAGCAAGGCATGTGCGGCGAGGATGCGCGGCGCGATCCGGCTGGTCTGACCGACATAGAGCAGGATCGCCGTCAGAATCACCAGCTGCAACCAATACGCGGGCAGGACGCGGCGGCAGCGATGGATCCAGAACTCCTTCAGCGACGGTCGCGGTCGGCGTTCGAGCGCCGCGCGATGGAACGGCATGCTCAGCAGGAATCCCGACAGCACGAAAAACAGGTCGACGCCGAAATAGCCGCATTTGAACAGCGGGGTCAGATCCAGGCCAATTCCCGGCAAGGGCAGGACCAGCGCCGGGCCGTTCGCGAATTGCCAGGCGTGATACATCAGCACCCATAGCGCCGCCAGGCCGCGCACGCCGGTGAGGTTCGGAAAATACGCTGTGCCGGCGCCGGGCATGCTCTTTACTGACCACCTCGTGCAACAGGGACGCGCCTTATAGCATGGGTCGCCGCGCCGCGCCGCAAAACTGGTGTTCTGGCACGCTCCGGCTATACTTCGTCGTTCGTTTCGTCGCACCCAACGTTTTTATCCACGAATTGCCTGATTTCCGAGGGAGGATGCATGTTGCAGCAATACGGTTACTGGATCGCGCCAGCCTGCGCGTTGTTGGCGATCATCTACGGCGTCTGGTCGCGCAGCTGGATTCTGGCGCAGCCGGCCGGCAATGAACGCATGCAGCAGATCGCCGCGGCGATTCAGGAAGGCGCGCGCGCCTATCTCAATCGCCAGTACACGACGATCGGCATGGTCGGCGCGGTGCTGTTCGTGGTCATCGGCTTTACGCTGAATTGGCCGACCGCGATTGGCTTTGCGATCGGCGCGATTCTGTCCGGCCTGACCGGCTTTATCGGCATGAACGTATCGGTCGCTGCAAATGTGCGCACGGCCGAAGCCGCGCGCTCGGGCATTGCGGCCGCCCTTGACGTTGCATTCCGCGGCGGCGCGATCACCGGCATGCTCGTTGTCGGTCTCGGGTTGCTCGGCGTCGCCGGCTACTACTTGATCCTGATCCAGTATTTCGGTTTCGAGCAGACGCGCACGCTGCATGCGCTGGTCGGTCTGGCGTTCGGTTCCTCGCTGATCTCGATCTTCGCGCGCCTCGGCGGCGGCATCTTCACCAAGGGCGCCGACGTCGGCGCCGATCTGGTCGGCAAGGTCGAAGCGGGCATTCCCGAGGACGATCCGCGCAACCCGGCGGTGATCGCGGACAATGTCGGCGACAACGTCGGCGACTGCGCCGGCATGGCGGCCGATCTGTTCGAGACCTACGCGGTGACCCTGATCGCCACGATGCTGCTCGGCGGCGTACTCGCCACCGAAGTCGGCACGAACGGCGTGCTCTACCCGCTCGTACTCGGCGGCGTGTCGATCATCGCCTCGATCATCGGCACGTTTTTCGTCAAGACCAAGCCCGGCGCGAAGATCATGAACGCGTTGTACATGGGCGTGGGCGTCTCGGCCGTGATCGCTGCGATCGCGTTCTACCCGATCACCACGAGCCTGATGGCCGATGCCAAGGCCGGCGCGCTCAACCTGTACTTCTGCGCGCTGATCGGTCTGCTGCTCACCGCAGCGATGGTCGTCATCACCGAGTACTACACCGCGACCGAATACGCACCGGTGCGCCATGTGGCGCAATCGTCGACCACGGGTCATGCGACCAACATCATCGCCGGCATCGGCATCTCGATGAAGTCGACCGCGTTCCCGGTGCTTTCCGTGTGCGCCGCGATCTGGGGTGCGTTCCATTTCGGCGGTCTGTACGGTATCGCGACCGCCGCCACGGCAATGCTGTCGATGACCGGCATGATCGTCGCGCTCGACGCCTACGGCCCGATCACCGACAACGCCGGCGGCATCGCCGAAATGGCCGGGTTGCCGAAGGAAGTGCGTGCGGTGACCGATCCGCTCGACGCGGTCGGCAACACGACCAAGGCGGTGACCAAGGGCTACGCGATCGGTTCGGCCGGCCTCGCCGCGCTCGTGCTGTTCGCCGACTACACGCACAACCTTTCAGTGCAGCATCCGGGCACGGTGTATACCTTCGACCTTTCCGATCACATGGTGATCATCGGTCTGCTGATCGGCGGCCTGATTCCGTTCCTGTTCGCCGCGATGGCGATGGAAGCAGTCGGTCGCTCGGCCGGCGCCGTGGTCGAGGAAGTACGCCGTCAGTTCCGCGAGATCAAGGGCATCATGGAAGGCACAACCAAGCCCGACTACTCGCGCGCGGTCGACATGCTGACCAAGTCGGCGATCAAGGAAATGATGATTCCGTCGCTGCTGCCCGTACTGGTGCCGGTCCTGGTCGGTTTCCTGCTCGGTCCGATCGCCTTGGGCGGCGTCTTGATCGGCACGATCGTCACCGGCCTGTTCGTCGCGATCTCGATGACCACCGGCGGCGGCGCCTGGGACAATGCGAAAAAGTATATCGAGGACGGCAACTTCGGTGGCAAGGGTTCGGATGCGCACAAGGCCGCGGTCACCGGCGACACGGTCGGAGATCCGTACAAGGACACGGCCGGCCCGGCGGTCAACCCGCTGATCAAGATCATCAATATCGTTGCATTGTTGCTGATCCCGCTTCTATAAAATGAAGCTGTCGCGCACGGCGCGACGATCACTCCCCCTCTCCCGCGTGCGGGAGAGGGCAAGGGGTGAGGGAAAATCTGCCAAAGAGTCAGTGAGCCCCGCTTCAGCGGGGCTCATCGTTTAGCACTAGGAATCGCCCATGAAGTCGCTCACCGTTCTCGTCGCCGCCGGACTTGTCCTCGCCGGCTGCGCCCATCTCGACCAGAAGCCTGCTGCCATGAAACCGACGGAAAAAAGCGCGGCCAATGCCGCGGTCGAAGATCCCTATCTCTGGCTCGAGGAAACCGACAGCGCCAAGGCGCTGGACTGGGTCAAGGCGCGCAACGCGGAGTCGGTCAAGGCGCATGGTTCGTCGCCCGCTTTCGAGGAAATGCGCGCGCAGATCCTCGAAGTGATGGATTCCGACGCGCGCATTCCCTACGTCAGCAAGATGGGCGAGCATTACTACAATTTCTGGCGCGACAAGGCGCATCCGCTGGGCTTGTGGCGGCGCACGACGCTGGCCGAATACCGCAGGGATCACCCGACCTGGGAAGTGCTGCTCGACATCGACGCGCTGGCCAAGGCGGAAAGCGAAAAGTGGGTTTGGCATGGCGCCGATTGCCTCAAGCCCGAGTATCGCCACTGCCTCATCTCACTTTCGCGCGGCGGCGCGGATGCCGATGTGGTGCGCGAGTTCGATCTGAAAACCAGAACCTTCGTCAAGGATGGTTTCGTGCTGCCCGAAGCGAAGATGCAGATCGGCTGGATCGATGCGAACAGCGTCTACGTCGGCACCGATTTCGGTGCGGGCTCGATGACCAAATCGAGCTATCCGCGTATCGCCAAGGAATGGAAGCGCGGCACGCCGCTGAGTAGCGCAAGTCTTGTGTACGAAGGCAAGGACGACGATCTGGCCGTGTCGGCGTACCGCGACCATACGCCGGGTTTCGAGCGCGACTTCGTCGATCGCGCGCTCGCGTTCTACTCAAACGAATACTACGTGCGCGGCAAGGATGGCAAGCTCGCGCGCATCGACGTGCCGCTCGACGCAAAAATCAACGCGCAGCGCGAATGGCTGACAATCGAACCGCGCACTGCCTGGACGGTCGGCGGCAAGACCTACCCTTCCGGCTCGCTGCTCGCGGCCAAGTTCGACGACTTCATGGCCGGCAAGCGCGAATTCACGGTGCTGTTTACGCCAAGCGAGACGACATCGCTCGACGGCTATTCGTGGACGCGCCATCACCTGATTCTCAGCCTGCTCGACAACGTCGTCAGCCGGCTCGAAGTGCTGACGCCGCCGAAAAATGCGCGCACTTCCAGCGCGTGGAAACGCGAGCCGCTGGGCGGTGCGCCGGCGCTGAGCACGATCTCCGCGGGCGGCATCGACGCGGACGACAGCGACGCGTACTTCCTCACCGTCTCGGGCTATCTCGAGCCGACCACGCTTTACTACGGCACGCTCGGTCAGGGCGCGGCAAAACCGCTCAAGCACAGTCCGAGTTTCTTCGATGCCGCGAAAAACGACGTGCATCAGTACTTCACCGCGTCGAAGGACGGCACGCGTGTGCCCTACTTCGTGATCGCGCCGAAGGATCTGAAACTCGACGGCAACAACCCCACCCTGCTCTACGGTTACGGCGGGTTTGAAGTGTCTGAGCAGCCCTACTACAGCGGCAGCATCGGCCGCGCCTGGCTCGCGCGCGGCGGCGTCTACGTCGTCGCCAATATCCGCGGCGGCGGCGAATACGGCCCGCGCTGGCACCAGGCCGCGCTCAAGGCCAATCGTCCGCGCGCCTACGAGGACTTCGCCGCGGTCGCGCGCGATCTCGTTGCGCGCAAGATCACCTCGCAGCCGCATCTGGGCGCGATGGGCGGCAGCAATGGCGGCCTGCTGATGGGCAATATGCTCACGCTGTACCCCGAGTTGTGGTCGGCGATCGT
>NZ_DATBQK010000114.1:0-2672 GCF_036560865.1 Rudaea sp. | reverse complement strand
GGCTACGAAGCTGGTGGTCACGGGCAGCTTGGCGGAAGCCAGGCGGAAGGCCTCGCGCGCCGTGGCCTCATCCACGCCTTCCATCTCATACAGCATGGAGCCGGGCTGCACCTTGGCCACCCAGTACTCGACGTTGCCCTTGCCGTTGCCCATACGCACTTCGATGGGTTTCTTGGTAATGGGTTTATCCGGGTATACGCGGATCCACAGCTTGCCGCCGCGCTTGACGAAGCGCGTCACGCAACGGCGTGCGGCTTCGATCTGGCGCGAGGTCAGATGTCCGTGCGTCGTCGCCTTCAGGCCGAACTCGCCGAAGCTCACCTTGTTGCTGACGAAGGCAAGACCGCGGTTGCGGCTCTTCTGTACTTTGCGATATTTGGTGCGTTTGGGTTGCAACATGTTTCTATTCCTCTTTTGCGATTATCCTGATCGCAACGATCAAAAAGCGGTCGTCCTGACCGCACTTTTCAATTTTTACTTCGCAGCGCGCGGTTCACGCGGCTCGCGATCTCTGTGCTCACGCGGCTCGCGCGGTTCGCGGCGCTCGGAGCGCGGCGGAGCTTCGCGGCCTTCGTCTTTGGTCTCGGCACTGGCGGCGGCGAGGTCGAACACTTCGCCCTTGTAGATCCACACCTTGATGCCGATGATGCCGTAGGTCGTCTTCGCCTGCGCGAAGCCGTAGTCGATATCGGCGCGCAGCGTATGCAGCGGCACGCGACCTTCGCGATACCACTCCGAACGCGCGATTTCCGCCCCGTTCAAGCGCCCACCGACATTGATCTTGATGCCCAGCGCACCCAGGCGCATCGCATTGCCGACCGAGCGCTTCATCGCGCGGCGGAACATGATGCGGCGCTCGAGCTGCTGCGCGATCGACTCGGCGACCAGCTGCGCGTCGATTTCCGGCTTGCGCACTTCGGACACGTTGATGTGCGCGGGCACACCCATCATCTTGCTCACGTCCTTGCGCAGCTTCTCGATGTCCTCACCCTTCTTGCCGATGACGACGCCGGGACGCGCGGTATGGATCGTGATGCGCGCGGTCTTCGCAGGACGCTCGATCTGGATCTTCGATACGCCCGCCTGCGCGAGTTTCTCGCGCAGCATTTCGCGCACCTTCAGATCGGCGGCGAGATACAGCGCGTATTCGCGCTTGTTCGCGTACCACTTGGAATTCCAGTCTTTGGAAATCCCGAGGCGAATACCGGTTGGATGAACTTTATGACCCATAATTTTTTCTCGGAAAGTTCTTTATTTAAGATCAGCGTTAGCTGCCGACGACCACGGTGATGTGGCTCGTACGCTTGAGAATCTGCGAGCCGCGGCCCTTGGCGCGTGCATGCATGCGCTTGAGGTGCGGACCTTCGTCCACGGTGATCGTGGCGACTTTCAATTCGTCGACGTCGGCACCGAGATTGTTCTCGGCGTTGGCGACAGCCGAGAGCAGCACTTTCTTGACCAGATGCGCCGCCTTCTTGTCGCTGAACGTCAGCAGATTGGTCGCGCGCCCGACCGGCAGGCCGCGCACCTGATCGGCGACGAGGCGCGCCTTCTGTGCCGAAATGCGCACGCCGCGCAGGATCGCTTTCGCTTGCAAAGTACTCATCGCGTCACCCTTGTGCCTTGGCCTCGGCGGCCTTCTTGTCGCCGGAGTGCCCCTTGAAGGTGCGCGTCACTGCGAACTCGCCGAGCTTGTGCCCGACCATGTTCTCGTTGACCAGCACCGGTACGTGCGCTTTGCCGTTGTGCACGGCGATGGTCAGACCGACCATTTCCGGCAGAATCATCGAACGCCGCGACCAGGTCTTGATCGGACGCTTGGTATTCGTCGCCGAAGCAACTTCCACCTTCTTCAACAGGTGCAAGTCGACGAACGGACCTTTCTTTAATGAGCGAGCCATGTTTATTAACCTCGACGATCGCGCACGATGAACTGCGTCGTGCGCTTGTTCTTGCGGGTCTTGTAACCCTTGGACGGCTGACCCCATGGCGACACCGGATGCGGGTTGCCCTGGCCAGCCTTCGCCTCGCCGCCTCCATGCGGATGGTCGACCGGATTCATCGCCGCGCCGCGCACGGTCGGACGGATGCCGCGCCAGCGCTTCGCACCGGCCTTGCCGAGCTTGCGCAGGTTGTGTTCGGAGTTGCCGACTTCGCCGATCGTCGCGTTGCAGTCCACCGGCACCTTGCGCATTTCGCCGGAGCGCAGACGCAACGTTGCGTAGCCCTGTTCACGTGCGATCAACTGCACCGACGCACCGGCGCTGCGCGCGAGCTGCGCGCCCTTGCCCGGCTTCATCTCGACGCAATGCACGGTGGCACCGATCGGAACGTTGCGCAGTGGCAGCGAATTGCCCGCCTTGATCGGCGCATCGCGGCCGGCCATCAGCTGATCGCCTTCCTTCACGCCTTTCGGCGCGATGATGTAGCGACGCTCGCCGTCGACGTACAGCAACAGCGCGATGTGCGCAGTGCGGTTCGGATCGTATTCCAGGCGCTCGACGCGGCAGGCAACGCCTTCCTTGTCACGCTTGAAATCGACAATGCGGTAATGCTGCTTGGAACCGCCACCCTTGTGCCGCGTGGTGATGCGGCCATAGTGGTTGCGTCCGCCGGTCTTGGATTGCGCCTCGGTCAACGGCGCATACGGATCGCCCTTGTACAGCCCCGGC
>NZ_DATBQK010000113.1:0-11154 GCF_036560865.1 Rudaea sp. | reverse complement strand
GGGCAATGCCAAAAGTAGGGCGCTCGCCGCAGGCGAGTGAAAGCCTTTGCTCTCAGGCGATTCGCCGATTCGGCGACGAATCACAAATTCTGATAATTCGGCCCCGAGCCACCCTCCGGCGTCACCCAGTTGATGATCTGGTAGGGATCCTTGATGTCGCAGGTCTTGCAGTGCACGCAGTTGGCGGCGTTGATCTGCAGGCGTTTGTCGGAGCCTTCGCCGACCATTTCGTAGACGCCGGCGGGGCAGAACCGGGTGCATGGATTGTTGTATTCGACCGCGCATTTGGTCACGCAGATATTGGTATCGGCTACGTGCAGGTGCACGGGCTGGTCTTCGTCGTGCTCGGTTGCGGCAAAGTATACTTCTGCCAATCTGTCGCGCGGGGCGAGGGTTCGCTCGACGTAATCCCTTTTTGGCTCTTCGTACTCGGATACTTTTTTCAGCGACGACCAGTCGGCATGATTCTTCAGCGTCCACGGCGAGTGGCCGGCGGTGAGCGTTTCCCAACCCGCGTTGGCGAGGCCGAGCCACAGACCCTTGTTGAAGCCGGGGCGGATATTGCGCACCTTCTTCAACTCTCTGAAAACGACCGACGCACGCAGCCTGGCGTCCCAGCCTTCGGGCTTGTTCGCGGCGACGACATGTTCGGCGGCGAGCATGCCCGAGCGGATCGCCTGATGCGTGCCTTTGATCTTCGGCACGTTGAGCAGGCCGGCGCAATCGCCGATCAGGATCGCGCCGGGCATTTCCACCCTCGGCAGCGATTGATAGCCGCCTTCGACGAGCGCGCGCGCACCCGCAGACAGGATCGTGCCGCCTTCGAGCAGCGGTTCGATCACGGGATGGTGTTTCAATTGCTGAAAGGCCTCGAACGGCGACAGCAGCGGATCGGCGTAGTCGAGGCCGGTGACGAAACCAATCGCGACGCGATCCTGGTCGAGGTGATACAGAAAACTGCCGCCGTAGGTCGCGTTGTCCAGCGGCCAGCCGAGCGTGTGCATCACCTTGCCCGGTTCGACACGTCCGGCCTGCAGCTGCCACAGTTCCTTGATGCCGATGCCGTAGGTTTGCGGATCGCAGTCTTTATCCAACGCGAATTTTGCGATCAGTTGCTTCGACAGATGTCCGCGGCAACCTTCGGCGAGCACGGTGATCGGCGCAAGAATGTCGATGCCCTGTGTGTAACTGGGTTTGTGCGAGCCGTCCTTGGCGATGCCCATGTCGCCGATGCGCACGCCGCGAACACGTTGGATTGAATCAGCACCGCCGTCGCCATAGAGCGGCTCGGCCGCGGCGAAGCCCGGATAGATTTCCACGCCGAGCGCCTCGGCCTGCGGCGCAAGCCACGCGCACAGCGCGCCGAGCGAGACAATGAAATTGCCGTGGTTGTGCATCTGCGGCGGCGCGACCGGCGACTTGGTCGCGCGCGCGTGATCGCGCAGCCACCAGAATTCGTCCTGCGTCACCGGCACGCAGATCGGCGGCGGATTCTTGCCCCATTCGGGCAGCAGTTCGTTCAAGGGTTGCGGTTCGATCACCGCGCCGGACAGGATCTGCGCGCCGATCGTCGACGCCTTCTCGATCACGCAGACGCGGATATCGGGTTTCAGTTGTTTCAGGCGTATCGCGAACGCCAGTCCGGCCGGACCGGCGCCGACGGTGACGACGTCGTATTCCATCACATCGCGGGGTGCAGCTTCGGGCGCGCTCATGCCGACGGTCCTGCTTCAGGATGAAGAAGAGAGTTTGCTGGTTTGTGCGCCGTGCAGCAATTGTGCGCCTGCACTTGGTGTTAACAGCGCTTGCGGGATAATGCCATCGGGGATCGGGAATCAAAAATGTCCGCAGCAGCGAATCCAGCCATGCCATCTGTCGAAACCGCACCCGCGTTGCGCGAGCAGGACCTGCGCGGCGCAAACCTGTGCCAGACGCTGCATTGGCTGGCCAGCGGACGCACGACCGCGACCGCGCTCACGCAGACGTTTCTCGATGCGATCGCCGCGGGAAATCCACGCCTGAATGCCTACGTGCAGATCAATCCGGGCGCGCTCGCCGACGCGCAGGCGGCGGACGCGCGCCGCAGCCGCGGCAAATTCGGCCGCCTCGACGGTGTGCCGGTCGCGCTCAAGGACAATCTCGATGTGGCCGGGTTGGCGACCGGTTGCGGCCTGCCTGGACCGAAGCTGGCGGCGACGCGCGATGCCTTCATCGTCGAGCGTCTGCGCGGCGCAGGCGCGGTGATTCTGGGCAAGGCCCAGGTGCCCGAGGGCAGCCTCGTCGCATCGAGCGCGAATCCGCACACGGGCGCCGCGCACAACCCGTTCCGCTTCGGTTATCAGGCCGGCGGTTCGTCTGGCGGTTGCGCGGTCGCGGTCGCGGCCGGACTTTGCACGGTCGCGATCGGCTCGGACAGTCTGGGCTCAATCCGCATTCCTGCGAGCTATTGCGGCGTGTATGCGTTGAAGCCGACGCATGGCGAAATTTCCACGCGTGGAATGTTGCCTGCGGCACGCCGGCTCGATGCGGTCGGCCTGATGGCACGCAGCGTGAACGATCTGGGCGTATTGCTGCGCCTGCTCGCCGGGCACGATGCGGACGACGCGCGTTCGCGCCGCCGCCGCGTCGATTTGGCTCTGCCAGATTGGGAGCCGGGCAAGCTCAGGGTCGGCGTGCTCGGTGATCTTGGCGTGTACGGTACCGAGCCTGGAGTTTCACGCGCATTCGAGCGCGCGATGATGGCGCTGGCGCAGGAACTGGGCAATCGGCGCAGCGTGGATTTTGCCGATTTTTCCATCGAGCGCGCGCGCCGCGCGGCATTCTTCATGATCGAAACCGAAATGCTCATCACCCACGCGCAAGCGCTGGCCGATGCCGAACATCCGGTCTCGGCGGAATTGAACAAGCTACTCGATTACGCGCGGACAAAGTCCGCGGCCGATTACGCCGCGGCCGATCGCCTGCTCGACGCGGCCGTGGTCAAGGCGCGCCAGCTGTTCAGCGAAATCGACGTGCTGGTCACGCCGACCACGCCGCAGATCGCGTTTCCGCTCGATGCGCAGCTGCCGGACAATTCCGGCGACTTCACCTGCTTCGCGAATTTCGCCGGCCTCCCCGCGGTGACGATTCCGATGGGTCTGACTCTCGACGGTCTGCCCACCGGTCTGCAGTTCATGGGACCGCCGGGCTCGGATCTGCGTCTGCTCGAACTCGCCGAAGTCTGCGCCGCCGCGCTCGATGCGGCGCCGGCGTATCCGGTCGGCATCTGACGGCGGTCGATCCGTGGCAACACTCGCGCCGCACCGGCAGGTCGGCGATCTCGCCGGAGCCAAGATATCTCTGACCCAATTCTGCGACGCGGCGCAGGCGCAGCATTGGTTCGATCGCCTGCACGCGGAAATTCCCTGGGAGCGCCACCGTCTGCGCCTGTTCGGCCGCGAGATCGAAGCGCCGCGATTGTCCTGCTGGATCGGTGATGCACACGCGCGCTATATCTATTCGGGTACGCTGTTCACGCCGCATGCGTGGACGCTGGGCCTGCACGAGCTGCGCGATTTGCTTTTTGCGCAGTGTGGAAAAAGCTACAACAGCGTGCTGTGTAATCTGTACCGCGACGGCCACGATTCGATGGGCTGGCACAGCGACGACGAGCCCGAACTCGGCGACGCACCGGTGATCGCATCACTGAGCTTCGGTGCGGTGCGCCGGTTCCAGCTGCGTCATCGGCACGATCCCGATCGGCGCCTCGCGCTCGACCTGCCCTCCGGCAGCCTGCTGGTCATGGCTGGTCGGACGCAACAGAACTATCGCCATGCGCTGCCGAAAACCGCGCGCCAAGCCGGTGCACGCATCAATCTGACTTTCCGCTGGGTTTATCCCGCAGGTTGATCTCGCCGCACAGACGCTGCGCGCTTGCGCGATAATCGCGCACCTTGTCTGCCGATGCGCTTGCCATGCAGGAAATTCCCGGACCGTTCGATCCGCTGCCTGAGGGCCGCCAGCCGGCATTGACGGGCGCTGCGGCGCAGCTGCATACGCGCATCGCCTTTGTGGTCGAAACCGCACGCCGGCTGCATCAGTACGGCACCGCCGCGCCGCGCCTGGAAAGCGCGATCGATCTGCTCAGCGCGCGCCTTGGCCTGTGCGCACAGGTGTGGTCGAGCCCGACCGCGATCATCATTTCGTTCGCCGACGGCGACGGCGACAAGGACCGCCTCGCCGAGGTCACCCAGGTGATCCGGCTGTCGCCCGGCGATACCGATCTGCGTCATCTGGTCGAGGTCAATGAAATCGCCGACAACGTGATCGCGGGGCGCCTGAATATCGAGGAAGGATTTCATCTGTTGCACACGCTCAGCGACCGCATCGGTCGGCGCGGGCGTGCGCTCGAGGTGCTGTGCTACGGCATCGTCTCGGCCGCACTGGCGGCGCTGCTGCACGGCGCCTGGGCCGACATGCTCGCGGCCGGTGGCATCGGCCTGATCGTCGGCGTGCTTGCATCGATCAGCGCGGGTCGCCCGCGCCTGCGCAACTCGCTTGAGGCGATCTGTGCCCTGCTCGCGACTTTTCTGGCGACCATCATCAGCCTGTACGTGACGCCGCTAACGCTCAAGTCCGTCGTGCTGGCGAGCGTGATCGTCCTCTTGCCCGGCGCGCCTCTGACCACGGCCGTGCGCGAGCTCTCGACCCAGCATCTGGTGTCAGGCGTCGCGCGTCTGGCCGGCGCGGTAGCGACCTTGATCAAGCTCGCGTTCGGCACGATCGTCGCCAACGAGCTGTGCAAACTGCTGCAACTGTCGCCGCCGGCGCCGTCGCAGCCGCCGATACCGCGCTGGGCCACCTGGGTTGCGCTGGTGTTTGCCAGTTACGCATTCGCGGTGTTGTTTCGCGCCGCACGCCGCGATTTTCCGCTGGTCATGGTCGCCGCCGCGCTGGGTTATTCGATCACCTATTTCGCGGGCAGTTATTTCAGCCCGGAATTCGGCGTGTTTCTGGCCGGCTTGACGATGGGGGCGTTGAGCAATCTGTACGCGCGTCGGACCAATCGCCCCGGCGCGCTAGTGCGCGAGCCCGGCATCATCCTGCTGGTACCCGGCAGCATCGGGTTTTTAACCGTTTCGGCGATTGCCGGCGGTGATGTATTTCTCGGCATTAATACCGCGGTGTCGCTGATGGCGATCCTGGTCAGTCTCGTGGCGGGTCTTTTGTTCGGAGATTTAATCGTCGCGCCGAGGCGTTCACTTTAGACAAAGAAATGCCGGCTCGGCGCCGGCATTCTTTCTTGCAACTGATTGCGCGAATCAAATCAGCAGATCTTTTTCCTTCTTGCCCGCCGCGAGCGCCGCGCTGAACCAGCGTGGCCGCTTGCCGCGTCCCGACCAGGTCTGCGCGTGGTCGGCAGGATTGCGGAACTTCGGCTTTGCCGGGCGGCGCGTCTTGCGTCCGCCGCGACCACTGAACAAATCCTCGACGCTGAATCCCTCGGCCTTGGCCAATGCGACGATTTTTTCGCGCACCTTGCCGATCTTTTCCTTGGCCAATTCGTGTTTGCGCGCTTCGGCGCGGTGAATCAATTCGTTGAGCTGGCTGTGATTCAAGCCCTTCAGATCAATTGCCATTGTTTACCTCTGGATGGATATCGATATTAGCGCGATGCGCGCGACCAGCATGCCATTACCCCTTGAAAAAATAAACAGCAAATCCAAACCAGCGCAATCGATCGTTTAACGCGCCAGCGCCGGGGCAGGAAAATTCGCGCGCAAGAATGTGAGGTCGGCGGCTTGCGCCGCGCCTTGGTAAACCTTGTCGTGGCCGCGCGCAAGCGCTACCGTAAGCGCCTACACTTGCAGAATGTGGCAGCCAGCGGGAGCCCGAGCCCGCAATGGGTCCGCGGACTGGCCCAATGAGGAAGACCGACCGTGAGTCTGCTCGAAGATCTCGAACAAGAAGCGCAAAAGCGCAAAGCCAGTGCTGACGACGCGCAGCAGCGCAAGCTTGCGCGCGAGGAATTTTTCAAGACGCAGATCGAGCCGGGCATGCACGCGCTCGGCGAGTATCTGGAGAAACTCGTCGCCAGCCTCAAGATACTCAAGCCGATCAAGCTTTGGCGCTATACGCTGCCCGGCTACGGCGAGGTCGTCGCGCATAGCGACCTCTGCTACGAGCTGGTGCAGACCGAGCAGCCCGACTCGCGCGAGATCCGCCTTGGCCTGAGCTGTGCCGTCGTGCCCGAAGAGTGTCCGCTGGTCGAAGTTGAGGGCGCCAATATCAAGACCCTGGCCGGAACCTTCCAGCGCTACCATCTCAGCGGCCAGATGCAGGAGACGAAGAAGGAAGCGAACGGTGAGCTCATCTCGGCGAAATTCCGCGCGCGCGGCAACATCACCGTCGCCGCCAGCTTCAATGCGGATGCCGACAGCGGTGCGGTAAAGATGAGTTTCGTCAATTTCGACTCGTTCGGCACCGCGCAGAAAACGGTGCCGGTCGAACAGTTGAACGACGCCCTGTTCGACGATATCGGCCGCTATCTCACGCGCGAGGAAAACGGCCTGTTGCGTGAAGCATTGCCGGAAGACTACCGCGCGCAGCTGCGCTCCGCGGTCGAACGCAACAAGGTCAAGAAGCGCTGGGAATTCAAGATCGCCAGCCGGCGCGCGACCGATCTCGAATCGCTCAAACGCCAGCATGGCAGCGACCAATCGCTGCTCGGCCGCCTGCGCACGCTGGTGAAGAAAGACCGCTAGCCGCGCAGCAGCGCAAGCAGCTCGTCGCGGTTCAGTTGCCGGCTTTCGCTCTCGCGGCGCGCGCGATATTCGAAGGTGCCCGCGGCCAGCCCGCGCTCCGAAACGACGACGCGATGCGGGATGCCGATCAGCTCGATATCGGCGAACATCGCGCCCGGACGCAGACCGCGATCGTCGAGCACGGTTTCGATGCCGGCGTCGTTCAACTCGCAATACAGCGCGTCAGCTGCGTCGGCGACCTTGGCATCGTTCTTCGGATTGATCATGCAGATCGCCACGCGCCAAGGCGCCATCGGTTCGGGCCAGATGATCCCGGCGTCGTCGTGATTCTGCTCGATCGCCGCGGCCACGATGCGCGTGATGCCGATGCCGTAACAGCCCATTTGCATCAAGCGATTCTTGCCATCGGCGTCGAGCACCGTGGCATTCATCGCTTCGCTGTATTTTTGGCCGAGCGCGAACACGTGGCCGACTTCGATACCGCGCGCGATCTGCAAGCTACCTTTTCCATCAGGCGACGCATCGCCGGCGACGACTTTGCGGATATCGGCAACAACATCGGGCTCGGGCAGGTCGCGGCCCCAGTTGACCCCGGCGATGTGGTAGTCGACCTTGTTCGCGCCGACGACGAAATCGCTCATCGCTGCGACCGTCCTGTCCGCGACGACCGTGATGCCGGGAATCTTTTTTGAAGATTCGCCGACCGGGCCGATGTAGCCGGGTTTGCAACCCAGCGCGTCGACGATTTCTTGTTCGGTCGCCAGACGGTATTCGGCCAGACCGGCCAGTTTCTGCAACTTGACCTCATTGACCTCGTGATCGCCGCGCACCAGCGCGAGCACGAAACCCGCCGTGCCGACGACGCACACCGATTTGACCGTGCGTTCGATGCCGATGCCGAGCAAGGCGGCGACGTCGGCGCAGGTGGTCTTGCCGGGTGTCGCGACTTCACGCAACGGTTCTGCAGGCGCGGAACGTTCGCCGGGTGCGAGCGCGCTCGCCAGTTCGACATTGGCTGCGTAATCCGATCCCGTGGAAAACGCGATCGCGTCCTCACCCGAATCGGCCAGCACCTGAAACTCGTGGCTGCGGCTGCCGCCGATCGCGCCGGTGTCCGCGGCGACCGCACGAAAAGTCAGGCCCAGACGCGTGAAAATGCGCGTGTAGGTCGCATACATGTTTTCGTATTCGCGGCCGAGGTCGGCTTCGTCCAGATGAAACGAATACGCATCCTTCATCACGAATTCGCGCGAACGCATCACGCCGAAGCGCGGCCGGATCTCGTCGCGGAACTTGGTCTGGATCTGGTAGAAATTCAGCGGCAGCTGCTTGTAGCTCTTCAGTTCGCCGCGGGCGAGGTCGGTAATCACCTCCTCCGCAGTCGGGCCGTAGCAGTATTCGGCTTCCTTGCGATCCTTGATCTTGAGCAACTGGCCGCCGAATTTCTGCCAGCGTCCGCTTTCGTCCCACAGTTCGCGCGGCTGGATCGTGGGCATGCTCAGCTCGAGCGCTCCGGCGCGATCCATCTCCTCGCGCACCACCTGCTCGACCCGGCGCAGCACGCGCAAGCCCAGCGGCGTCCACGTGTAGATGCCCGCGCCGAGCTTGCGCAGCATGCCCGCACGCAGCATCAGCCGGTGACTGGCGATTTCCGCGTCGGCGGGTACTTCCTTGACGGTGGCGAGATGAAATCTGGACAGGCGCATGGATGATCTTGGTTGGTCGTGGCAAACCGTGATTCTAGCAACGATTCGCAGCGCGCCCGACTTGCGCGCACGCTACGGGTTGTGGCAAAGGCCAAGAATCAGGGTTTCGGCGGCGGTGGCGGCGGTGGAATCACGCTCGGCACGACATTGAGTCTGGGGTCGTAGCTCAGCGTCTGGAAAGGCCGGTCGGTCGGCGGCGAACTGGTGAACTGCACGCGGCCCTTGTCGTCGCGTGATTTGTATACTTCCACCTTCGCGTTTGCGGACGATGCTCTTGCCGGCCGTGGCAGATAGGCGCGCAGCGACTGCGGCAGCGTCTGCGGCGCCAGATACCACCAAGCCAAAGCGGCCAGCGCGAGCGCGACGAGGATCCAGGGCAGCGCCCGCCCGCGTTGGTGGTGGCAGGCGCGAGACGGTCGGGGATGCGCGACGCGCATTGCGCTGAATCGGTCAGGGAGTCGCGGCCGTGGCGGCGGCGCTGCAATTGGTCGCGACCGCGCGTTTGCTCTGCGCGATGAACGCGGCGCGTCCCTGCTCGTCGAGCGGCTTGCCGTGTGCATCGGCAACCGCAAATTTGCTTTCCAGCAGTTCGAGATTCGCCTTGGACTGGTCGCATACCCGCGCGCGGTATTCGGCGGTCTGCTCCATCGGTACCTGTGGCTTCGCAGGCTCCGGCTTGGTATCGGCCTTCGCGTCCTTCTGCGGTTTGGCGGCATCCGACGCCGTGCCGTCGCTGGTGACGCCGCTATTGACGTGCACGCGCTGCGCCTTGACCGTGCTCGGCGGCGGGATGTCGGAATAGTGGATGACGCCAACGTTGTCCGTCCACTTGTACAAATCGCCGGCCTGGGCAATGCCGGCGAGGAAAACCAGGGCGACGAGCAGTTTCGCAGCGTTCATTACGCATCTCCTCAAACGAAAGCGCACGGCAACTCAAGCCGCGTGTTGCGACCTGCCCCTGCCGCGATTCTAGCGCCGCGCACGCTTGCGGTACACTTCGGCTCTTGCTTTCGCTGCGATCCGACCCGGATGGACCACACCCCCGAGCCCGCCCCCAAACCGCGCCGCGGCATTTATCTGCTGCCGAACCTGTTTACCACGGGTGCGCTGTTCTCGGGGTTTTACGCGGTGATCGCGGCGATTGCCGGGCACTATGTCGATGCGGCGATTGCGGTGTTCATCGCCGGCATACTCGATGCGCTCGACGGACGCATCGCGCGCCTGACCAATACGCAGAGCGCGTTCGGCGTGCAGTACGACAGTTTGTCGGACATGTGCAGCTTCGGCCTGGCGCCAGCCCTGATCATGTATACGTGGTCGCTGTCGACGCTCAAGGAATACGGCCCGCTGTGGGGCAAGGTCGGCTGGAGCGCCGCGTTTATCTATGCGGCCTGCGCGGCAATGCGCCTCGCACGCTTCAATACCCAGGTCGGCGTCGCCGACAAGCGCTATTTCCAGGGTCTGGCGAGTCCGGCCGCCGCGGGGTTGCTCATGTCGTTCCTGTGGGCGGCGAGCGAAGCCGGGCTCGACGGCACGATGGTGCAGTTCGTCACGCCGTTTCTGACCGCAATCGCCGGCCTGCTGATGGTCAGCCGCGTACGTTATTTCAGCTTCAAGAGCGGACCGAAATCGGACAAGGTGCCGTTCTACTGGATTCCGCTGGCCATGCTCGTGCTCGCGCTGTTGGCGGTGGCGACCGCGCGCGTGCTGCTGTGCATAGCGGTGCTGTATGTGCTGTCCGGCCCGCTGCTGACCCTGTGGGGGATGCGGCAAATGCGCGGCCGGCGCGACCTGCGCGTCGAGGATCTGCGCAGCGGCGCGGATGTGCCGCCGGGCGCGGGGCCGCCAGCAACGTGAACGCACTGCCCGACCATCCCCTGGCTGGCGCAAACGAGCGCCGCGCTCTGACCTTTCTCGCCGATCTCTCGCAGACGCTCGCGCTGTCGCTGGACCTGAAGAAGACGCTGACCCTCGCGGTCAAGCGCATCGCCGGCTTCATGCAGGCGGAAGCCGCGTCGATGTTCCTGCTCGAGCCGGGCAGCAACCTGATCGTCTGCAAGATCTGCGTCGGTCCGGTCGATATCAGCGGGCTCAAGCTCGCGATCGGTCAGGGCGTGGTCGGTCGCACGGTCGCCGAAAACAAACCGCAGGTCGTGCTCGACGCGCGCAAGGATGCGCGCGTGAATGCACGCGTCGATGCGGAAACCGGTTTCGTCACGCGCTCGATCCTGTGCGTGCCGCTGGCCACCGCGCAGGGCGCGATCGGTGCGCTCGAAGTGATCAACCGGCGCGACGGCGGCCTGTTCGATGCCGCGGATGCGGAAATCCTGCGTCTGATCGCCGCGCCGACCGCGCTGGCGATCCACAATGCGCAGCTCGCTGGCACGATCGTCGAACAGCAGCGCATCCGGCGCGAAGTCGAGTTGGCGCGCACGATCCAGAAATCGTTGCTGCCCAAACGCCGGCGCGGCAAGTTTCCGCTGATCGGCGTGAACCTGCCGGCGTACGAGATTTCCGGCGATTTCTACGACTATTTCGACCTGCCCGACGGCCGCATCGCGTTCCTGATCGGCGACATTTCCGGCAAGGGACTCGACGCCGCCTTCCTGATGGTGCGCGTGGCGAGCCTGTTGCGCTGGGCCGGCAAGGAAGCGCCGGCGCCGGCGGTGTGGCTGTCCAGCGTCAATGCGGAATTGTGTAAAACG
>NZ_DATBQK010000112.1:0-31810 GCF_036560865.1 Rudaea sp. | reverse complement strand
ACCCAGTGGATTGGGTACTATTTAAATGCAAATGAGAATGATTGTCAACTACCTCACTGCTTCTGCGTGTCGCCGTAAGGGCGTGATCGCAACTACATGGCACGCACGCGCATTGGATCCGTCCGGATTGCGGTTCGAAACGCGCGATTGCCGCGCCGCTCTTTAGTGGTTCCGAGGTCGATTCCAACCGCGGCAATCGCTTCTTTGCGAGCCACCGATGCGATGCAGAGGCGTTCATAGTTTTGGACTGAGCTCATTGCCAGCCCCTTGTTGAAAGGGTGCGCAAGAGCCGGGTCAGCGGGTCCAATAGTTCTTGAAGGCCAGTCCTGATTGGCTCAGAAACTCGTAAACTTATCCTTGGTTTTTCCTTGGAGCTCGCGACATGCGTGGGTGGGTGTATATCTTGTCAAATAAAGCAATGCCCAATTTGGTGAAAATCGGCTACACGATGAAAGATCCTAGGCTACGTGCGCGCGATTTTGAGCAGACGGGTGTACCCCATTCATACGCCGTTGAGTTTGATGTGCTCGTCGAAAACCCGCGCGACTTGGAGCAGCGTACGCATCGTCGGCTCTCCACTTCACACGAAAATAAAGAGTGGTTCAGATGTTCGGCGACGGAAGCGATATCGACCATTCGCGAATTACTCGGCGGTGAAGGCCTTCTGGAGAGCACTCAGAAGACAACAAACAAGGGGGAAGGGGCGGGCATCAGGCAACGTCGTTCGTCGACAACCCTAAACGGGGCCCGATCCGAATTCGAAGTCCAGGAGATACAAGCAGAAATTGTTCAGAATTTTACAATCTCTCTGAACAACTGTCCGGAGAGTGCTGCCAAACCGTCTGCGACTCGCAAGCCGGACAACCTGAACAACCGCTCGGAGGGCACTGCCAAGCCGTCTGCGACTGGTGTGCTGGACAAACGAATTCGCTTTTCCGCCGCGTATTCCGATCATTGCCAGCATTGTGGCGCGTTGATCAGCGTGACGATTACCCGGCATGACGATTGCACAATCTGCCCGGCATGCCACGAGCACAATGATCTTCGAGAGTTCGTCAAACGCGAACTTCCATATTAGGATCAGAGAAAGGCCATTGGTCCATATGGTGAATGGCAATTGGCGTGTCACGTTCCGCTTTGCCGGCATCGACGTGAAGAGATCGCAACCATGATGAAGAACCATCCGCACCCTGGCGAGCTGCTGCGCGAAGACGTGTTGTTGCCGCTCGGGATCGAAGTCACCGACGCCGCGCATCGGCTCGGCATGTCTCGCACCACGTTGTCGCGTGTCATCAACGGCCGCGCCGGCATCAGCCCGGATCTGGCGATCAGATTGGAGCGGGCCGGGGTAAGCACCGCCCGATTCTGGATGGCGTTGCAGACCAATTATGAGCTGTCGCGGGCCGAGCAGCGGACGCAGCCGAAGGTGCAGCGTCTGCAAGCCGTGGCATGAGGTTCACTTAGGCGACCGTCACGCAAAGCGGGCACAAACTGCACCCGCGTCGTGATAAGGCGACGCGGTCTCAACCAGCCTTTACCAACGCCGCATCCGCGAGTTGGTCGGCGAGCCCGGCCATGCTTTCGGCCACGGCACGGGCGTTTTCCGCCATCGTCTCGGCGGCGGCGAACGCGTTCTGCGCCATGTCCTCGGCCACCGCGAGCGCATCGATCAGGGTCAGGTGGCAGGAGTCTTCCGCGAGCGGCGCCAGATGCCGCAGGGCGCGCTGGTATACGTCGCGTTTGAACGACACTACATGTTCCAGCGGATACCAGAAATCAACCCAGCGCCATTCGTCGAATTCCGGTTCATCGGTCAGATCCAGGCGCAATGCGGATTCTTCGCCGATGAACTTGAGCAGGAACCAGACCTGTTTCTGGCCGATACAGCGCGGCCGCTGATTGCGCCGAACCATGCGCGGTGGCAGACGGTATTTGAGCCAGCCGGGCGTCGCGCCGATGACTTCGACATGCTCGGGTTTGAGTCCGGTTTCTTCGTGCAGCTCGCGATACATGGCTTCGAGCGGCGTCTCGTCGCTGCGCATGCCGCCTTGCGGAAACTGCCAGCCGTCACGAAATGCGCGGCGTGCCCAGAATACGCGCCCGTCCTCGCGCAGGAGGATGATCCCCACATTCGGACGGTAGCCATCCGGATCGATCACGCCACGTAACTCCGATTCCCTACGGAAGCCATCCAATGTTTGCGAGCAGATTGCACTTTGAAGACGCTTCCCACGCCGCGATTCTTCCACAGCGTGCGCGGTTTCGGCAAGCTGTTGCAGTGCAGCAATGCTATGATTCGCTTGACAGCGAGCGGGCTTGCCCCAACAATCGCCGCCCCTCTGGGGCACGTCCATGCCTCCATGGCTATGTAGCTCAGCCGGTTAGAGCACAGCACTCATAATGCTGGGGTCGGTGGTTCGAGTCCACCCATAGCCACCATCCCTCCGCAGCACCCAGAATGTTCTGCGCGCAGGCTATAACTACGCCGAGCACTTGCCGAAACGCCCGCGAGAGATGGGGCATGGGCGGACTATCTGGACGCGCTGCGCGATGGCGCAAAAGCGTTACCGTTCAAGCGCAGCAAGACAACCGTATAACAAGGATGCTATAGTCATGGCGTGGTCGCTGAGCTACTACAACACCAAAGTGGCGGAACGGATTGCGGAATGGCCGAGAGGCATCCGTGCCAGCTTTCTGCGCATTGTCGAGACGATGATCGAGCAAGGCCCGGATATCGGCATGCCACACACGCGAGCGATGGGGGCAGGCTTGTTCGAGGTGCGGGCGAAAGGACGCGAAGGCATCGGGCGCGCGTTCTATTGCACCGTGACAAGTGAACGCATCGTGATACTTCACGTCATCGTCAAGAAAACGGAAAAGACTCCGGTGCGCGATCTGGAAATTGCACGCAACCGACAAAGAGAGACAACGGCATGACCCGCGAACGCTTCAACCCCGTTCCTTTCGACGTGGAAGCCACGCGCAAGCGCTGGATGAAAGATGCCGCGTTTGCCGAGGCATACAACGCACTCGCCGACGAATTCGCCACGCTCACCGAACTGCTGCGCGCACGGCAAGCAGCGGGCATGACGCAAACCGACGTGGCCGAACGCATGGGCATCGCGCAAGCATCCGTGGCGCGCTTGGAATCAAGCGCAGGCAGCCGCAAGCATGCACCATCGATTGCCACACTGCGCCGATATGCCGATGCTGTGGGTTGCGACCTGCGCATATTGCTTGCACCGAAAGCGGCCAAGCGCGGCAAGGCGCACGCCGCTTAACCGAATCGCCACGGCTTGAGCGGGCGAGCTAATCGTGGAGCTGAAGGACACCGACATTCGGGACATAAGCCGTGAGCTTGTGACCAAACGGGAAAAGCGCCCCAAGATGACGAACGAAGAGCGTGACGGGCAACGTCGCCTGAATATCGACGTGTAGAGATATCCCTGTTGGGATATACTAGAACACAACGGAACAGCACGGGACACGACCATGCAAACCATCAAGGTTTTCAAATTGGGCAACGCGCAAGCCGTGCGCATTCCTGTGCGCTACCGCTTTAACGTGGATGAAGTGGAGGTATTCGAGCGCGGTAACGAACTGGTATTGCGGCCAAAGGCAAAGACCGCTGCCGACGTGTTCGCCGCGATTCGTGCCAAGCACGGGCCCCTGGATATCAAGCGGCCACCGCAAGGCAAAGTCGAGCCAGTCGAACCGCTGGAACTGTAAGCGTGTCCGAGCGCTACCTGTTGGACACCAACATCGTGAGCGCCGCGTTGCGCGGCGAACCGCGCGCGCTGCTAAACCGGCTTGCAGGCATTGCTCCCGCCTGCATGCATCTTTCATCTTTGGTATTCGGCGAACTGGTGACAGGTGCCGAAAAGAGCGAACGCCGCGCCGCGACATTGGCAGCCGTGCGTGACCTGACCGCCAGCATGACCCCGGCACCCTTCGGCGCCGACGATGCCACGGCCTATGGCCGCATCCGCGCCGCGCTGGAGCGCAAGGGCGCAGGCATCGGGCCGATGGACATGCTGATTGCCGCGCAAGCGGTCGCGCGCGGATTGGTATTGGTGACGGACAACCTGCGCGAGTTTCGCCGCGTGCCAGGTCTGAAGTGCGAGAACTGGGTACGCTGACACGCCACTGCGCGACAAACTCTACGTCACGCTCACCGCGTGACGTCGTGGAGTTTGGATCGGGACTGGCGCAGGATTTGCGTCCATCACCTGACTATCTCCCATCTGCAGCAGCAGGCGGCCGAGTTCCTTCTTGACCACGCCGTAGCACTCGCAGGCGCAGGTCTGCAGCCCGATGGGATCGAGAATGGAGATGTGGCCGCGGCGGTAACGGATATAGCCTGCGTCGCGCAGCGTTCCCGCAGCCTCGGTGATGCTTTCACGGCGCACACCGAGCAAACCGGCGACGAGTTCCTGGGTCATCACCAGTTCACCCGCCGGCAGTCGATCGGATGTCGACAGCAGCCATCGGCTGAGCTGCTGCTCCACGGAATGGTGTCGATAACACGCGACCGTTTGCGCAATCTGCGTGATCAGCGCCTGGGTGTAGCGCAGCAGCGCGCGCTGCAACGGACCTGCGCGGTTGAAGGCCAGAGTCAGCGAGCGGCGCTCCAGCCGATAGCCATGTCCCCCGCTCTGCACGAGGGCGGAGCTGGGTGTGGTATCGCCGCCCATGAAGAGGGAAATGCCGACCACGCCTTCATGGCCTACGCCGGTTGTCTCGGCTGAGGCGCCCGTGGCCGTGACGTAATGCAGCGACACGACCGCGGTGGTCGGGAAGTATACGTGGCGCAATTGCTGGCCGGGCTCGTAAAGCATGTCGCCCAGCAGCATCGGAACCAGTTCCAGATCAGCAGACACGGAATCGAACTCCGCAACCGGCAACGCGGCGAGAAGTTGGTTCTGATGGGGGTTGTGCGGTGACGGCATCGGCAGAGGATTTTCGTCTAGCGGCCCGGCGTCACTTCCACGCCGATGCCGCGATAGCCGATGAACCGGCACGTATGGTCGAACATCGGCTGGCCGCTGACGCGAAACTGCTGCTTCGAGCCGTCGGCATTGCTGCGATGGAACGCGAAGTCGAGGAACGGCGCGCGCGCTGCGATGCTGGCCTGCAGGATTTGCCGCTCAGCCTCGTCCCAGCCTTCGAGCGGAGCACCGCTTGAATCTCCCGCGAGCGGAGCGACGCGGATGCCGAGCATCTCCATTACCGGTCCGGACACTTTGATGAATTCACCGCGTTCGTCCTGCTCCCAGTACCAGTCGGAGGCCAGCTCGGTCAGGCTGCGATAGCGGGCTTCGCTTTCGCGCAGTTCGGCCGTCCGCTCGGCCACCGCCTGTTCCAGCGCCTTGTTGTGCTCCCCCAGTTTCCGGTACAGCAATCGCACTTCCAGCATGTTGTGGATGCGCGTCTTGACCTCGATCAGATCGAAAGGCTTGCTGATGAAGTCCTTGGCGCCGGATTGTAGGGCGCGAAGCTTGTGGCCCGGCTGGGCGGTGAGCACGATGACCGGCAGATAGCCTTCGTTGTCGTTGGTTTTCAAGCCGTCCATCACGCTGAAACCATCCATGCCCGGCATCTGCAGGTCGAGCAGGATCAGGTCGTAGCCGTTACGGCGGTGCAGCGCGCACACCTCCGTGGGGTTCATGGTGGATGTGATCTGCGTGTAGCCCGCCTCGGTGAGCAAGCGTTGCAGCAGCTGCACATTCGCGTTCTGATCGTCCACGATCAGGATGTTGGCGGCGAGGATGTCTTGCTCGAGTGTCATCAGCTTGTCGATCCGTGATCGACGCCGGCGGATCGGGTTCTCGCCGACTCCAGCGCAAGGTCCAGCGTGTCCATGAACTCATCCACCTTGATCGGTTTGGTGAGGTAGCGAAAGAACCCGGCCTCGAGCCCCTTCTCGATGTCGTGGGGCATGGCGTTCGCGCTGAGCGCGACGACGGGTATGTGCGCGGTGGCCGGATCGCCGGCGAGGATCTTCAGCGCCGTAAGGCCACTAATGCCGGGCAGGTTGATATCCATGAGAATGACCTCGGGCATCGCGGTGTGCGCCAGCTCGATACCGCGGCGTCCATCCTTCGCAGTAAGCAGACGGATATCCGGACGACGCGCCAGGAGTCTGGTGACCAGCATCAGATTGGCCGGATTGTCTTCGACGCAGAGCACGGTACGCAGTTGCGCGCCGTTCGCGGCGTCCGCAGAAAAGACCAGGACGGGTGGGCTAAGCTCCGGCGACACTTCGATGGCGCCGGTCGTGTTCAACTCGAACCAGAACACGCTGCCCACGCCGACCGTGCTCTCCGCACCGATCGAGCCGCCCATCAATTCGATCAGCCGCTTGCAGACGACCAGCCCGATACCGTTGCCTTCTTCGATGCCGGCTTCCTGGCCGAGACGATTGAAAGCCTGGAACAGCTGTGCGATTTTGTCTGCCGCCAGGCCTTCGCCGGTGTCCTGAAAACTCACCCGCACGCGATCGCCAGGGCAGGTACTGCAGCTCACCTCGACCGAGCCGCCGACCCGGTTGTATTTGATCGCGTTCGAAAGCAGGTTGACGATGATCTGCTTGACCCGCGTGCGATCGGCTTTGACGAAGAGCGGGCTCTCGGGCTGGACAAAGCTCAAGCGGATACCGCTCTTGCGCGCCTGCGGTTCGACCATCGCCTGGCAGTCGCCCAGCACCTCATCGAGCGACATCGGTTCGCGCGACAACGACACCTGGCCGGATTCGATCAGGGATAGATCGAGGATCTCGTTGATCAACTCGAGCAGATACCAGCCCGCCTGCAGAATCTGGTCGATGCTGTCTTTCTGGCCCGCCGTCGGCAGCGGCGAACCCGAATCCATCAATTGCGCAAAACCGAGAATGGCGTTGAGCGGCGAACGCAACTCGTGGCTCATGCTGGACAGAAAATCCGATTTCGCGAGATTGGCGCGTTCCGCAGCGATCTTGGCGCCCTGCAGCTCGAGATTCGTTTCGCGCAAGGCTTGATCCAGTCGTTCCTGCTCGGCCTCGACCTGCTTGCGCGCCGTATTGTCGGTGCCCATCAACAGGTAGCCGATGATCGCCTTTTCGGCGTCTTGCAGCGCCGAGACCGACACGACCGCGGGCAGACGACTGCCGTTCTTGCACAGGTAGGTCAGCTCGTAGATGTCCTCGATCCCGCGCGATGCTTTGAACACCAGGGCTTCGAAGCCCGGTGCGATGGCGGTGGCGAACTCGGCGCTCAAGGCCTTGGCGCGCAGAACGATTTCGTGCGGATCGGAGATGTCGGCCGGGGTGATCCGGTTCAGCACATCGGCGGCCGCGTATCCGAGCATGCGTTCGGCGCCGACATTGAAGATCTGGATGACGCCTTTGTCGTCCGTGGCGATGCTGGAAAAGTTCGCGCTGTTCAAGATCGCGGTCTGCAATGCGCCGGTCTTGAGCAGGTCCACCTGGCGCTGCGCTTCATTCGTTTGCACCGTCGCATCCGCGACGGCGAGCGCGGTGGCGTGATTGCCTGTGTTTGACATGGCAGGCTTCCATGAGTGAATCGGAGTGATCCGCGGGCAGTGCGACCCTGATTTTCCAACCGTCGCCTGCGCCCGCCGTCCTGTTTGTCCAAGACCTGATCGGTCGCAGGATACTCACCGCTTTCTCGTCAGGCTGTCTGTGCGTTATCGCACATAGGCCGTGGACGTAACGGAACAACTGCACTACCAAAGCTGCGAGCCCGTCGATTTTCCGGTCGAAAAAAAGGGCCCATGCGTTGGGCCCTGCGAGTAATTTCTTTCTTTCACGTTCGCCTTGCCCGGTCTTGGCTGCCGGGGTCCAACGCGCGCGTCCGTGCTATGCCTTCAAGCAGTGTTGCTTACGGACATTGGAAAGCGAACGCCGCAATCCGTTTGATCGAAAGATCGGCGCCGATTCGGCAGCGCCTCGTGCGAGAAACGGCGTGTCGGCGGATACAACTGAAAGATACGTCGTGTGTCTGCGCAGGTCGGTACGCTGACACACATAGGCTGCGACCCGCGCGAGTCTGTACGGCTAGCGGCGGTCGCGGTTATGCCCTTCGTCCTTGCTATCTCCACCCTTGCCCTGCGGCGCGGCCTTCGCCTCACGGCCTGCCTCTTTTTGTGCCGCCTGGGGACGCTGCTGATTCTGCGCATGCTCTTGCGCAACCGGCGACCGTTGCTGCGGAGATGCCTGCTGTTGGGCATGTGCTTGTTGTGGTTGAGCGCGCTCCGGCTGAGCACGCGTCTGCTGCTGTTCATGCGCCTGTTGTGGCTGCGCACGCTCTTGTGGCTGAGCATGTGCCTGCTGCTCCACATGCGCCTGCTGCCCAGTGTGCGCTAGCGGCTGGGCATACGTGGGCGCCTGCTGGGTATGCGCTTGCTGCTGGGAGCGCGTTTGCGGTTGAACACGCGCCGACTCGACCTGTGCCTGCGCTGGAGCAGGCGCACGCGCCGGCTGTTGCGTCGGCATTTGCCGCTGCGTATTGACGCGCGAACCTTCGGTGGTGCTCTGCTGTGCGGGACGCTGTTGCGTGATGGCCTCGCGCGGCTGGTAGCGGTAATTCGTGGATCGAATCGACTGTTGTTGGGTCACGCCGGGATAGCGAGCCCCGGAATACTGGCGCTGGTAGGTCGGCAGCGGCGCGGCCGCGGGAACGGAATTGCGATTCCATGTGTCCCAGCCGCTTCGACGCTGTTGCCAGTCACTGCCCCAATGATCGCCCCAACGCGGCGATGCGTTGGCGCTCCAGCCGCGGAAATACGCCGGCGGCTGGCGGTAGTAACGCACCGGAACGCGCAGCAGGAACAACGGCACGTACTCCGGTCCCACCAACTCCCAGGGTCCGTTATACCAACTGGCTGCATACCAATTGTCTTGTTCGTACGCCCAGTATTGGCCGTCGTAAAAGAAGTAATTCGAATCCACCTGCGGATCGTAGTAAACGGGATAACCCGGCACGCGGACGAGATCCGGGTACGAGCGCATGTTGATGCCGATGCTGACACCGGGCAGTCCGATACCGACGCTGACCTGCGCATATGCCGGAGCTGCCGACCAGAGCAAGATGGACGATGCAAGAATTAGACGACGCATTTTCTGTTCTCCTGATTGATACCCGCCATCGCATGTTGAATGCGACGGCTGACCGCAGATTGCATGCGGTCTGTTGGGTTTAGCGGAGATGTCCGCAACCGGCAGCTTGTACGATCGCAGCGTACCTTGTCGGTGCGCTGTCGCACTTAGCGTTGCGTCTATTGCATGCAGCCGCATGTGCTGACGCGATACGCCTCGGGGGTCGGATTGCAGTGTTGTCGCGACGAGGCGGTTATGAGCTTATTTTTTCAGCGTAGTTTCCGCTGACGTCCCATCGCCGATCAAAACGCCGACTGAACGCAGTCCATCGACGTGCTGGCAGACGATGCGAAAGCACGCGAGCAACGGCCCCGCGAGCAGGATGCCGACGATGCCCCACAGCCACCCCCACAGCAACAGCCACACGAACACCACGGTGGGGTCGAGGGACAAGCGCCGGCCGATGAGGGTCGGCGTAATCAATTGCCCTTCGATCGAGGCAAGCAGGAAAAACGCAGCTGGAACCGCGAACGCGTGGCCCAAAGTATCGAACGTCGTAAAGCCCACGAGCGTGAGCGCCAGTCCGGTGCATACCGGGCCAACATAGGGGGCGAAGTTGAGCAGGCAGGCAGCAGCACCCCACAGCAATGGGTTGGGAACACCCATCAGGGCCAGGACGATCGCCGTCGCCACTCCGAGGCCGAAATTGATCAGGCTGACCATCATCAGATAGCCCGACATTTCCTCCTGCACGTCGCGCGCGATCGAGACCACGACTTTTTTCTCGCGCAAACCCGGCGCAATCTCGACCATTCGGCGCAGGAACCCGTTGCCGGAAGAGAGAAAAAAGTATACGAGTAGCAGAACGGCGGCGATCTCGCCGAGCGCGCGCGGCGTGCTAGTCGCCATGCTCGCGAGCAGACTCGGCTGCGCGTTGACGACGGTCTGCGGCGCCGATGGCTGGGTCAATTCCTCGATTTTCTTGGACGCTTCCTGAGCCTGGCGCATCGGCTCGCGAAAACTGCGGAATCGCTGCTCGATCGTCTGCATCGTCGCTGGCGCATGTGCGATCCATTGTTGTGCCGGTTGCGCAAGGCTCATGACACTCAGCACGACGATGGCGACCACGGCCACGAGAGTCAGCAAACTGCCGGCAACTCTCGGTATGCGCACCACGCGCTCGAGGAACGTCACCACCGGAGACAGCAACAGCGACAGCAGCAGCGCGAGCGCAAGCGGGATCAGTATTTCCTGCGCGAGATAGCACACACCAAGAACGAGCAATACCAAAATCGCCAGTACGCCACGTTTGAGGCTGCGCAGATCGGACCGATGGCGAAGCACCCGCTCGAGTATCGGCGCAGGTTCGCGCGAGGACGGCTCGTCGAGCGCCTCGACGTCGGGAGGCGTGGTCGTGTTCACGGCGACGCCGACAGCACGAATGATGGATGCATCATCACGATCAACCTCACCAACGTAGCGATTCCAGCGCGCACCATTGCAGCAACCGTCACTTGAATCAAGTTGTTCGCCACGTGACGATTCAGCAACTGGAGAATCGATTTTCTTCGGTGATCGCGCCGCTCCGTGGAAAGAGCGCCACAAACATTCGAATCACGCGAGGAACTCACGCACCAGCGTCGCAGACGTTGTCTGGCGCTCAGGCAGATCCGCTCAATAACCCGCGCCAAAGTGCGTCGAGTGGCTCAGTGAATGCACGGATCCGTGCTGGTGAGGTGCAGTCTTCTGCTCGCGTTTGTCCGTGGTCCGCTGCCAGCGCAGCACGTCGCCGGACACGAATTCCTGCTGCATGGGCTTCTTCCGGTCCTCGTAACCACGAGGCTGTTTTGCATTCGATCGGCTCATCTCAAAATCCTCCATGCGCGGGAGCCGCTGACTGCATGGCTCCAGCAGCGACTGTGCGCGAGCAGCAGATCGCGGTCTGTGCGCTGCCACACCCACAGCGGACTTGCGCCGACAGCGGGTGATGAAACTCGTGCAGCACCACGTCGCTATGTACGACAGCGTACAGAATTTGACGGACTCAAGGCGTATCCCTACGCACGAGTGCAGCTTAGTGCGCTCAAATCATCCGCAGCGCGCAGGGACTCGTTTGTATATCGCGAACCTGTGCGTCCATGGCAATAAAAAAGGAGAAGGCAAATGTCGCTTGGAACCATTCTGTTGATCGTGCTCGTACTCATGTTGCTCGGCGCGCTCCCCAGCTGGGGATACAGCCGCTCCTGGGGCTATCGTCCAAGCGGCGGACTCGGGCTGGTGCTGGTTATCGTGCTGATCCTGGTCTTGATGGGACGGTTCTGAAGATTCGTCCAGGCGCGGGGTAGTCCGAGAATGGAAATCCGCAAATCCTTCCAGGAGCCGCACCGCGAGAGCGCGACTTCCGCAAACGACGAGCGGTCGACATCGCCGGGAAATCCGGACCGCTCGATCGATCATCTGCACAGCCCGCGATTTTCCACGAAGTCGCTGCACGTCTTCGATGCCGAACTTGCGGCGCGTCTGGCAGCGCAACTGGTCGCCAGCGGGCTATGGTTCGAGTGCCAGCAGCTCGACCGTGTGAAATGGTATTTTGCGGTCGCCCCCACCGGTTACGCACGTCTCATCGCTCTGTATGACGCGCTGCTCTGTTCGCGGACCGCGTGAGCGTTGTCTCGCGGCGACCCGCTGTGGCCATACGGATTGCGCGAAATTTTAACCGCACGCGTGATTGAATAGACCTTTATCGAGGAAGATGTCACGTGGGTAAATTCTTCACCATTTTGTTTCTTGCAGCGTGCTGGGTAATGCCGGCGTTCGCCCAAACGAGCCCCGCCGAACAACAGAAGATCGACTATCTCATCCATACGATAGAAACACTGCAGAATGCGACGTTCATTCGCAATGGCAGCGAATACGACGCGCAGCGCGCAGCGGATCATCTGCGCCTCAAGCTTCGCTACGCCGGCGACCGCGTCAAGACCGCGGACGACTTCATCACTTGTTGCGCGACGGCATCCTCGATGACGGGCGAGAAATACCAGATCAAATTCCAGGATGGCCGCGTTGTCGAAGCGGCGATATTTCTGCGCAATAAACTCGACGAGAACGCGGCGGAAAGCAAAGCCCGGCAATGATGGGCCGCTGATGCGGTCAGGTCGATATAAGCTGGGTTTTCAGAGCGTGGTCGAAGAGCGCGACGCCGATCGATGGCGGCGACGACGCGGCTGCATGTGTCCGCTGGCGCAAGCAGCAGCAACGCGTCGGCCTCGCCCGACTCTGCACGCCCGCGTTCAACAGCCGATGGGTCCAAGTCGCGAGCGGGTTCTTCGGACTCACGTGCAGTTTACGCAAATCGTTCGGCAGGCGCCGCTTCGCGGATCGGAAACGGCGCCTCGATATGCCTGTCGCGGATTCAGCGTCCGGCGCGCGTCAAGGTGAATTGACCGACATCGATGCCGAGATCCACGCCCTCGCCCTTGCCTGCCAGCGCAAGCGAAACCGTGCCCTTGGTCAGCACCTGCGCCGTACCTGACTTGACCAAGCCCGCGTGCGCCTCGCCCTGCGCATAGTCACCGAGGACGTCGTCGATCCTGTGCACGTCGGAGAACGTCCCGGTGCCATTGTCGATATGCGATTTGCCCACGGTAAGACCGCCGCCCTTCGACGAAATGGCGACGCGCATCGAGGTTCCGTCCGCACACTTCACTTCTCCGCGGCCTTCGGCATGTTTGTAGATGACCGACCAGCCGCTGAGGGAAAAACGAAGTTTGCAATCGAGCTCGGCCTCCGCGGCGCGCGCGGGATTGCTGGCCAGCCCAATTACACAGATTGCGACGGATGCTGCGATGGATTTCACAAGTAAACGAGTCATGACATTTTCTCCTGGAGTTTCGATTGAGTTATCCGATGCGGGCAGATTTCCACGATTTTCAGCGCTTCCGCCCTTGGAACCATGCGCTGCTGTCACCCGTTGCTCGGGTGATGCGCCGCGCCGTTACGCGACTTCGCTGCGGCAATTGCCGAGTCATAGTTGGCTTGCGCGCTGTCCATGCACAATTTCGCCGCGGAACCTTCCTGCGCTTCGCATTGGGCCTTGGCCACGCCGTTGCCGGCTTCGGCGGTGGCCTTGTCGACGTCGTACTGGGCATCGGCAAGCATTTGCGCCGCTACCGCGCGTGCCTTGGCGATGGCGGCATCGTTCGAGGCGGTGGCCGTCGAACCGTTCGCGTCGGTGGCGCGTGCATCCACCTGCTTGTCCACGACGTCGACATTGTTGCGGGCGCTCACTTTAGCCAGCGCGGCCTGCGCGTCGACGATCAATTTCTTGCCGTCGGCCTGAGCCTTGGCGACATCGCCCTGGACTTTGGTCAGGTCGGGGCTGTGGCTGCAAGCCTGCAGCAGTGCTGTCGCGGCAAGTGCGAGGAAGAGCTTGGTGCGATGGCTAATCATGAGATTCCTATTCTGGCGTGCGGTGATTTTTTGCGGACGCGACAAGATGCTACGTGTCGTTCGTTCGCGTTCGCAGCGAAGCATGCTGCCGGCTGCGGACACGGGGAGAATGGCGCAGCGAACAGCGCTCGTCGGTGCGCTGGCAGACATAACTCCGGATCAGGCCCAGGGCGACGACAATTCTTTACAACAGCCTGCGTACGCTCAGATCCGGCGCGTTGCGGGGCCGTTCAAGCCACACGCCGGACCAGCTCCGGGCACGCGCCATGCGCGATGCACGCGTGCCTATGTGCGATAGCGCACTGAACCGGACAGGCACGCGGCGTAACCATCATGGTCGCAGGTCGCTGCAGAATTTCGGTGGGCCGGCGCCAACCCGATCTGCTGAAGCCGCCGCGACAAGGCGATCAGGTTGCATATCAGTGGTTCAACGAGTTGACAGGTCGGTCGAGATGAAAAACCCGGTTCGAACAGACGTACAGATCGGTTCCATTGCATGCGGCGAACTGTACGCTAGCGAACACATGGGGTATGGTGAGCTGGTCGGATGCGTCCGCTTCACTCCGCGAGTGCTCGCGCGCCGACTCCGCCACGGACTTTCCTGATGGCTGTGCTCTCCGACCCGAAATCGAACCATCTGCTCGCCGCATTGCCGGACGCCGAGTGGCAGCGCTGGCTGCCGTCCCTGGAGCCGGTGGCCCTGCCGCTGGGCAAGGTGCTGTACGAGTCGGGCGGCAAATTGACCCATGTATACTTTTCGACGACCGCGATCGTTTCGCTGCTCTACGTGATGGAGAACGGCGCCTCGGCCGAGATCGCCGTGGTCGGCAACGAAGGCATCGTCGGCATTTCGCTGTTCATGGGCGGCGGCTCGACGCCGAGTCGCGCGATCGTGCAAAGCGCCGGTCATGGCTTTCGCCTGAAGGCGAGCTTGATGATGGAGGAGTTCAATCGCGCCGGCCCCGTGCTGCATCTGCTGCTGCGCTACACGCAAGCCCTGATTACCCAGATGGCGCAGACCGCGGTGTGCAACCGCCACCATACCCTGGATCAGCAACTCTGCCGTTGGCTGCTGTTGAGCCTGGACCGTCTGCATTCCAGCGAACTGGTGATGACCCAGGAACTCATCGCCAACATGCTCGGTGTGCGTCGCGAAGGCGTCACCGAGGCTGCCGGCCAGTTGCACAAGGCCGGCCTGATCCGCTACCAACGCGGGCGCATCACGGTGCTCGACCGCGACGGACTCGAACAGCGCACCTGCGAGTGCTATGCCGTCGTCAAGAAAGAATACGATCGCCTGCTGCCCGCACTGCTAGCCCGCTAGGCGCGCACAATCGCCGACCCTATGTGCGCTGGCAGACGGTCGCCGGGCCACAGCTCGTGCAAACTCCCCGGTTGAGCGCCGCGGCATTCGTCGCCGGCGCAGTTTTCAACTTGCTTGTCTCACCTGCAGCGGTCGGCAGCGCACCGGAGAGTCAGCGTGGCCCGTATCGAAAACAACCTAATCGCCCTGCTTCCGCGCAAGGACCGCCTGCGACTGCTCGCGCTATGCGAACCGGTCGATCTGGTTCTGGCCGAAGTACTGTGCGAACGCGGCGACACGATGCGCCACGTCTACTTCCCCATCGATGGCTTCATCTCGCTGGTGACGCGAGTCGACGACCACCCCGCGCTCGAGGTCGGCATGATCGGCCGCGAAGGCATGCTCGGCAGCCAGTTGGTCCTGGGCATGACGATCGCGCCCGTGCAGGCGCTGGTGCAGGGCGCGGGCGCGACATGGCGGATTGGAGTCGCTGCGTTCCGGCGCGAACTGGCAAGCAGCGCCGCCCTGCAGCGCAGCTTGAATCGCTACTTCTACATACTGACGGTGCAGATGACCGCGGCGTCCGCGTGCATACGCTTTCATCTGATCGGTCCGCGCCTCGCGCGCTGGTTGCTCATGAGCCAGGACCGTGCGCACTCCGACCAATTCCGCGTGACCCACGAATTCCTCGCCTACATGCTCGGTGTGCGTCGCGTCGGCATCACCATGGCCGCCGTCGCCCTGCAACGCAAGGGGCTGGTCGAATACCACCGCGGCGAGCTGACCGTGCTCGACCGCCGTGGCCTCGAAGCCGAGGCATGCAGCTGCTATGCGGACGAGCAGAACATGTACTCCGAACTGATGCGCTGAGCGGCGCGCGGTTACCGCGGGCAGCAGCGCAGACCCGGTCTCATCTCCATGGCGGACGCCGGCTCGCGCCGGCACCAAGCCAGTCGGGGACATTCATCTGAGCCACTTGCCGCGATGGATCCGGTAGACAACGTTCACGCTGAAGTAAAAGAACATGAGCGCAGCCAGACAAATGGCCAATATCGTTCCGATGGCAGCAAACGCTTGCAAGACAAACGACAGGCCTTTTACCACGGCACATCCTCCATAAAGTAAGGCTGGGCCGGACCTTGCGTCCAGCCCAGCGTGCCGCTTCAACGCCCCGGTTGAAGTGACGAATTGGCCATCCTGCTGGCTAGCTCATATCCATTTGGGCAGTGCTCACGCACGGCGATGCACGGCGAGTGGGGAGGACCCGCCATGTCAGTACAAAATCCGGTTGCTGCCATCTGACCAATCCTCTGCCCGCGGCGCTTCAATGCGGACATTGTTCGCTCAAAGCACCCTGCGATCCGTTCGTTAGCGCACGTACGGGCTCGAAGCGCGCTCTCGAATCCGAGAGAACCGAAAAACATGTACGCCAGCGAACAGACCCCGTGCCGCATGACGCGCAGCATGGCGAAGGTGGCGCGCTGATCGAAATATGGCGCCGCCATCAACCCATCATCGCGAAACGAAGGAAGTCCCATGACCAACAGCAACCTGTGGCCGACAAACGGCGCTACGAGCGCGCCGCGCGGCGTGGTTTCCCTCGGCATCGATTCCGTCGATATGCAGTGGCGGGAAAAACTGCGCGACGGCACATCGGTATTGATTCGCCCGATACGCGACGACGATGCGGACATGGAGCGCCGCTTCATCGAGCAACTATCGCCGCAATCGCGGCGTTTCCGTTTCCTCGGCGAAATGAAGAGTCCCAGCCCCGAATTGCTCAAACAGTTCACCCATCTGGATCATGCGAGTGAAGTCGCGTTCGTCGCCTTGATCGCCGACGGCGCAGGCGAACGTGAAATCGGCGTCAGTCGCTACAGCGCACGCAGCGACGGATTGAGTTGCGAATGCGCGGTAGCCGTCAGCGACGAATGGCACAACCAGGGACTTGCGACCTTGCTCATGCAGCACCTGATCGAAGTTGCGCGCCGGCGTGGCATCGAGTCCATGTACTCGCTGGATGCAGGTTCCAATGAGGCGATGCGCGATCTCGCCGACCATCTGGGCTTTGCGCGCAAAACCGATCCGAATGACGTAACCCAGGTACTGCATATCCTGGATCTCAAGACCGCCACGGTATGATCGGCCTTGCTGTAGACATCATTTGCTAGAGTGTGCGAGCCAAACGACCTGATTCCGACGGCGAGCCGTCTGCGCGCAACTCTGGCCGGGTGCACAAGTACTCCAAGGCAAGTCAGGCAGCCACTGCGATGAACAAGAAGCGCGCCGCGCAGCGACACTCGACCAGCACGGTAGCCCGGTTTTTCGCCGATCTTGGCCCGGGCTTGATCACCGGGGCTGCCGACGACGATCCTTCGGGAATCTCGACCTATTCGGTTGCCGGCGCTGCGTTCGGCTACATGCCGTTGTGGACGGCGCTGTTTTCATTTCCGCTGATGGCCGCGGTGCAACTCATGTGCGCGCGGCTCGGCATGGTCACCGGCCTGGGCCTGGCCGGGGTTGTGCGTCGTCATTACCCGCGCCCGGTGTTGTGGGGCGCGTGCGCGTTGTTGATCGTCGCCAACGTGTTCAACATCGGCGCCGACCTCGGCGGCATGGGCGATGCGACCGAAATGATCACCGGCATAAAATCGATTTACTGGACGCCGCTGTACACGCTGCTGATCGTCTCGCTGCTGTTTTTTTCCTCGTATCGACAGATCGCGCGCATTTTCAAATGGCTCACCCTGGTTCTGTTCGCCTATGTCATTGCCGCGTTTCTCGCGCAGCCCGACTGGTGGGCGGTATTGCGCGCGACCTTGATTCCCCACGCAGTCTGGTCGAGCGCGTTTCTCGCCACTTTCGTTGCGATCCTCGGCACGACGATCAGCCCCTACCTGTTTTTCTGGCAGGCAGCGCTTGAAGTCGAGCAACAGCAGGCGCAGAACAAAAGCAGCGTTGGCCGGCGCCATCGCGTAACCGATGACGAGTTGCGCATAGCGCGCACCGACGTCGTGACCGGAATGCTGTTTTCAAATCTGGTGATGTTTTTCATCATCCTTACGGCCGCGGCAACCCTGCACGCACACGGCAAGACGGATATCGCAACGGCCAAGCAAGCCGCCGAGGCGTTGCTGCCACTGGCCGGCAGAGGCGCCTATCTGCTGTTCACGCTCGGCATCGTCGGCACCGGCATGCTGGCCGTGCCCGTGCTTGCCGGCTCGGCCGCCTATGCGATCGCGGAAGCGGAGTCCTGGAGCGGCAGCCTCGATGCTCGCCCGCGCATCGCGCCGCGCTTCTATGCAGTCGTCGCCATTTCGATGCTCGCCGGTCTGGCGCTGAATTTTGTCGGATTCGATGCGGTCAAGATGCTGTTCTACTCGGCCGTGCTCAATGGCGTACTCGCGCCACCCTTGATCGTTCTGGTGACCTTGTTGACCAGTAATCCAGAACTGATGGGCAAGCGCACGAGTTCACCGATGCTGCGCTTCTTCGGCTGGCTGACGGCGGTCGTCATGACCGCGGCCGTCATAGGCATGATCGCCACCTGAATGTGCGACAACGTACAGACCCTGATCCCGACGCCCTGCATCATGGCGATGAAAGGATTCTACCCCGGCCGCAGGGATGCGGCTCCCCCGGGGCGCAGAAGGCGCTCCGTTTTGACCGAGGACAGTCGCATGCAGATGCAATGGGTTCCCACTTGCGCTTCCTTGCCTCACGACGGCGAGCCGGTTCAATTGTTGCTGCACGATCGCCAAGCGCCGATGTCTGGGGCTTATGCCAACGGTGTGTTCCGCACGCGCTGGGCCGAATACGACATCGATCGCGTGCGCTTCTGGCGCGAGGCGGACATCAATCCAGCAAGAGCACAATCAGACCATGCGAACCCAGGTATCGGGTTTGGATCGTTGGCGCTTGCCGCAAACTGAAATCCTGCTAGGCCTAACCAGCTGGTCTTACAAGCTGTACCTGTTCGCGCACACGATTCTTCTGCCGCAGGTCTTTCAAGACTCCACTGCTCTCAGCCACCATCAAGCTCGCGCACCCAGATATTGCGGAAGCTGATCGGAGCCGATGGGTCGCCGTGGGCCTGCAGCTTGATCGCCGCGCGTTGATGCGCGCGGTACGTGGGTTTTCCGACATAGACGGTTTCGCCTGTCAGCTGGAAGTGGTTTTGCACGAGGACGCCATTGTGAAATAGCGTCACGTATGCCGGGCTCCTGAGCGTTCCGTCGGTTGCGAAGGTCGGCGCCGTCCACACCACGTCGTAGGTTTGCCATTCACCCGGTGGGCGCATCGCGTTGACCAGCGGCGGCGCCTGCTTGTAGATGCTCGCGGCCTGACCGTTGACGTAGGTTTTATTTTTCCACGAGTCGAGTATCTGGATTTCGTAGCCAGCGTCGCCGGGGCCGGTCGAGGCCAGGAACAGACCGCTGTTACCGCGCAGTTGCCCCTCTCCGGTGATGTCCTTGGGAATCCGCCATTCGAGATGCAATTGATAGCTGCCAAAGACCTGCTTCGTCTCGATATTGCCGGACGCTTTATCCACGGTCATGACGCCATCGCCGACCTTCCAGCGCGCCGGCGAGTGATCTTTTGTCGAAACCCATTGATCCAGGTTGCGGCCATCGAACAGGACGATCGCGTCCGCAGGCGGAGCGCTGACGGTCGCACCGGGCGACACAATCGGCGGAACGGGCTCCCACTGCTCGGTGGCTTTCGGATCGGGTGCATCTGCTTTGCTTGCGCCGGCCGCAGGGGACTGCGCGGCGGCGGACAAAGCACCGAAGCCCAGGGCCAGTGTCAGAACCGCCAGCGTCATGTTTCTGATCGCAACTTGTCGACTCTTCATTACGCGTTCCTCGTCAGTTCGAATTGCAACGTCACATTTATCAATGGAATGCTAGCGCGCTTCCGGGCCTGCTGTATCGACGATCAGGCAAGGCCTACTTTTTTCAGGACTTCGAGCGGCGGACCTTCGAAGCTCGTGAGCGGCGTGTTGCCGACATATTGCAGATCCTCGCGGCCTTGCGGCGTGGTGTAGAACCCGCCCGCCGTCAGGTCGCGATAGCGCGCGAAAAATTTTGCGGCCTCGGCGAATTGCGGTTTGGCTTGCGCCGCGTGGCAGATGTCGTCGCAGATGGTTTTTTGCTGCACCTCATTCAGTGCTGCGAAAGTTTTTGCGAATCGCTGCGCGGACTCGCGATCCAGCCATTGCAAGCCGTCGAGCACGGTCTTGCGGTCGTGTTGCTGCGGCTTGTACGGGGCACTGATCCATTCGTCGAGAAAATCGACGACGCCGACCGCAGAGGCATTGGGCGATGTGTCGTCGGCCGGAATAATCAGATCGCACAGGACGGTTGCGCTACGGCGTTGCTCGGGCGTGAACGTGAGCGGCCACAGTTCGCCCGGCTTGTACGCATCGAGCAGTTTCGGATCGGTGCCGTATCCCTTCGCGGTCGGAACGTGGGCGGTCGTTGAGAAGACGGCACGTCTTGCCACTGCCGCGCAGCCCTGCAAGAAAGGCAGCGATGCCGAAGCTGCCAACATCCACTTGATCGTCGTGCGGCGGTCCATCACAGCTCCTTGCGACGCATGCGTTCGAGAATCTGGTCGGCCACGCGCCAGGCGTTGGCCATGATTGTGAGTGTGGGATTCTTGTCCGCGTTCGAGGGAAACGGCGCGCCATCGGCGAGGAACAGGTTGTTCACGCCCCAAGTCTGGCACCAGCGATCGGTGACCGACGTCTTTGCATCCGCGCCCATGATCGCGCCGCCGACTTCGTGGATGATGCTGCCGCCCGGCGCGATCGCCTTGGCGCCATCGGTTTCGACGCGCCCGTGCACACGCCCGCCCATGGCCCCGATGATCTCGGCAAACGTCTTCTGCATATGCGCCGCCTGACGCGTCTCGTGCTGCGACCACTGCCAATGGAAACGCAGCACGGGAATACCCCACTTGTCTTTCACTGTCGGATCGATTTCGCAGTAGGAATGCTCGTTCGGGATCATCTCGCCGCGGCCGTCGAAGCCGACAAACGAGCCGTAGTAGCGGCGCGCGTCCTGCTTGAACTTCGCGCCGTAGCTGCCGCCGGTCAGCCATTCGAGGCCGGCGGCCGTGCCGAGGCCGGGCATGCTTCTGCCACCGCCGAACTCGATGTGATAGCCGCGCGCGAAGCCGAGTTTGCTCGCGTCGCCGTACCGCCACCACGGCGTATACATGTGACCGCCGCTGGCGCCGTCTTCATTGTGCGGCGGCAGGCTTTCGAGCAGCGGCACCTGTCCCGAAAGACTCGTACCGACCGTATCCATGAGGTACTTGCCGAGCTTGCCGCTGGAGTTGCCGAGTCCATTCGGGAACTGCGTGGATTTCGAATTGAGCAGAATGCGCACGGATTCGCAGGCACTGGCGGCGAGCACCACCGCGCGCGCGGCAACGTGCCGCTGCGTGCCCGTGGCCTTGTCGACGAAGCCAACGCCCGTTGCGTTTCCGTTCTTGCCGAGCGTGACTTCGTACACCATCGCATCGGTCAGGATATCGAGCTTGCCGGTCGCCAGTGCGGGCGGCAAATGCACCGTCGTCGATTGATAGTTCGCGCGAATCGAGCAGCCGCGCCCGCAAGGTGTCGCCCAGAAACACGCGGCGCGGCGTTGCATTTCGGCAGCGATGATCTTCTGCGCGGCCCGATTTCCCGGATGCAATCGCGCCGGCGAGTTCTTCCAGTCCAGTTGCTGGGTGAGCACCGCGCGATGCCCGGCGATCGCGGGAATTCCGAGCTTGTGCGCGCCCGCGGCAATCAGCAGATCGCTGACGCGCGGCTTCGGCGGCGGCAGCAAGCAGCCCGGCGAGGAATTGGGCGTGTTCTCAAGTCCATCGTTGGCGCCGTAGACGCCGACCAGCAACTCCACTTTGTCGTAGTACGGCGCCATTTCCGCGTAGGAGATCGGCCAGTCGAAACCCAGACCGTCGCGCGAATAAGGTTTGAAATCGTAAGGTCCGTCGCGCAGCGCAATGCGTCCCCAATGATTGGTGCGTCCGCCGAGCATGCGCGCGCGCCACCAATCGAAACGCCCGGCATCGTCGGTACTCGTCTGCACATAGGGCTCGTCGGGCACATCCCAGCCGCCGTCGATGGTGGCGTCGTAAAAACCGAACGGCTTGTCCGACGTGCCTTCTTCCCGCAGCGGCGCCAAGTCGGGCGTCTGGAACATCGGCGTCTCGGCGACGGGATCGTATTTGCGTCCGGCCTCGAGCATCAGCACGCGCGCGCCGTCCATCGTCAAGGTGTACGCGGTCTGGCCACCGCCCGCGCCGGAGCCGACGACGATCACGTCGTAGGTTTCTTTTTCGGTTGCTGCGGTCGTGATGAAAGGCATCGGTCAAACTCAGGCCGCGCGACGCGCGCTTATGCCGAGCATAGCCGGAAGGCTTCGGTGAGCGAAGCGAAAGGGTCGGCGCGCGTGGGCGCGAATTCGTGCGCGATATAGCCCTGATAGTTCAGATCCGCGATGGCCTTTGCGATCGCCGGATAGTTGAGTTCCTGACTGGCATTGATCTCATGGCGACCGGGAACACCGCCGGTGTGAAAATGCCCGATCCAGTCGATGTTGTCGCGAATCGTACGGATGACATCGCCCTCCATGATCTGCATGTGATAGATGTCGTACAGCAATTTTACGTGCGGTGAGTTCACGCCGCGCATGACCGCGAGGCCAAAGGCCATGCGATCGCCCTGGTAGCCCGGGTGGTCCACCTTGCTGTTGAGCAGTTCCATGCAGATCGTGACGCCATGCTCGGCGGCGAGCGGTGCAATCTTCGTCAAGCCAGCGACGCAGCTCGCGATCGCCGCATCGTCGCCGATGCCCGCAACACGATTGCCGAACATGGCGATGACATTCGGCAGCTGCGCGCGTGCGGCGAGCGGCAGCGCCGTTTCGAGCTCCTTCAGCAGCAACGCGTGGTTGACGGGATCGTTGAACCCGGTCTCGTTGAATTTCTCGCGTCGGCTCGGATAGCCCATGGCAACCGCGAGACCGGCATCCTGCGCGACAGCCCATTCGTCCGCATACAGCAGATCGATCGCCGCGAGTCCAATCTGTTTTGCGCGACGGCACAACGTGGGCAGCGGCGTGCGCGCATACGGCCAGCGGCACACCGATTGTTTGAGGCGGCCGGTGGGTGCAGTCGAACTCCCGGTCGCAGCAGACATCGCAGCGGCTTGCCGGGTGGCGAGGGCGCCGGCAGCGCCGGCAAGCGCACCCAACGCCGTGCGGCGACTCACACGTGGGGAGTTGTCGGGCATGCGTCTCTCCAGATTACAAATCGCGCGGATGGCCTGGGCTCAACCGATAGCATGCAAATAAGCGTAAGCCTGTTGCGCCGCCTGCAGCTGGCTCATGCGCACGAACGGCCCCTCCTGCTCGGCAAAGTAGTGTTGCAGGCCGGCCTTTTCCGCAACGGCGAAAATCGGTTTGTAGTCGATCATGCCGTGGCCCAGTTCGGCGCCGGGATGTGCGGGCGCGCTGCCGGCTTCCGCAGTCTTGTCGCGCGACGGCAGAAAGTCCTTGACGTGAATCATCGGAAACCGATTCGGATACTTCTTGAAATAGTCGATCGGATTGCGGCCGCCCACGACCATCCAGCCGCAGTCGATTTCGAACTTCACCAGTTGCGGATCGGTCTCGCGCAGCAGGATATCGTAGCCGATCGTGCCGCCCTGATCGGCGAACTCGATATCGTGGTTGTGATAGGCGTACTGCAATCCGGCCTGCTTCGCTTTCTCGCCGATGCGATTGGCGAGTTCCGCCGTGCGCTTCGCCTCATCCAAAGTCATCGCCGGAGCGGACCATGTGATCGGCGGGCGCAAACTCGAGCGCAACCCTCCACTGGTAACGTAGCGAGCGCCCAGCGCATGCGCATCGTCGAAAGTCGGCCCCAGATTATCGATGTCGAACGGCAGATGGCCGCTGGGACAGACCAGACCTGTGTCGTCGAGCAGCTTGCGAAATTCCCTGGCCGAAAGTTTGCCGAAGCCGGCCGTCTCCACTTCGCCGAAGCCGATTTCGCGAATCTTCTTCAGCGTTCCCAGCGGGTTCTGTTGCATGGCCGCGTTGACGGCGTAGAGCTGAATGCCCACCGGACGGCCCAGCGGATTGGGTTGCGCGCTGCGCGGCAGCCATGCAAGTGCCGCAGCGAGCCCACCGGACTGGGCGAGAAATTTTCTGCGCGACATGGTTTTCATACTTGATGTCTCCTCAAGTCCGCAGCCCGCTATCGCTCAGAGCGGCACCGAAGATGCTTCGCCGCCGGCGCGCGCCGGGACAACCCGTTTCTTTTCCGAAAATGCCAGCAGGAACAGCACGAGCACAACCGCCGAGCAAACGCCCGCGAACGTCCAGATGGCTTGCCAGTCATGCGCGACCACGCCATTGGCGCCGGTGTGCGCATAGGCGTCGACGATGCGGCCGGACAGCCACGCGCCGACGAACATGCCCACGCCGTAGGTGATGAACGTGATCAGACCCTGGGTGGCCGCGCGCAATGCGGTCGGCGACTCGCGGTCGATATAGATCTGGCCGACGACAAAAAAGAAATCGAAGCAGATGCCATGCAGCACGATGCCCAGCCACAGCATCCACATCAGCGCATCGGCGTTGCCGAACGCGAACATCGCATAGCGCACGGCCCAGGCCAGCATGCCGACGCCGAGCATGTATTTCACGCCGAGCCTGCGGAAGAACCACGGGATCAGCAGCATGCACAGCAGCTCGGACATCTGGCCGCCGGTCATTTTCCCCGCCGCATTGACGACGCCGATTTCGTTGAGAAACAGATTGGTGAACGCGTAGTAAAACTGCAGCGGGATGCAGATCAGAAACGACGCCAAGGCGAACACCGCCATCGATCGACCGCGCAGCAGCTGCAGCGATTCGAGCGGAATGACTTGGCGCAACTTGAAATCGGTGCCGCGCGCGAGCGGCGGTGTGTCCGGCAACGTGAAGCAATAGAGTGCCATGAGCACCGACATTGCCGCGGCAACGCGCATCGGTATCGCCGTCGCTTCCAGGCCGAGTGAGCCGATGATCAGGCCGGCGACGATCCAGCCGATGGTGCCGAACACGCGGATCATGCCGAACTCCTGCTGCGGATCCTTGATCTGGCGCATGGCCAGCGACGTGGTCAGCGCGAGCGTGGGCATATAGCACAGGGAATAGAACAGCACCGCGATATAAAACGGCACGAAGGACGATTGCCACGAGGTAAGCAGCAGCAGCGCGGCCCCCAGCGCATGCAGCACACCGAGCAAGCGCTGCGTGGCGAACGCGCGATCGGCGATCAGACCGACAAAGAACGGCGAGATGATCGCACCGACCGCCGTGGTGCCGGCGATCCAGCCGATCTGCTGACCCGAAAAATGCAACGAGGTCGCCAGCCAGGTGCCCAGGGTCACGTACCACGCGCCCCAGATGAAATACTGCAGAAACATCATCAGACCCAAACGCGACTTGATGGTCGTCATCATGATTGGCCCTTGTCGGTCGTTGCGTTAGGTTCGACGGTTTCCCAAGCGCCGCCGCGCGAATGGCTGCGCAACATGGCTTCGATCAAACAGCTGCTGCGATAGCCGTCGGCGAACGTTGCCAGCGCGGTCGGTTTCTTTTCCGGTGCGCCACCGTGGGCAATCCACGCATAGGCATCGGCAATCACATTGCGAAACGCATCGGCCCAGCCCTCCTGATGACCGGCGGGCAAATGTGCGTAACGCCGCGCATCGCCGGCCAATAAAGCAGGGTCCTTGATCAGCAGCGAGTTCGGTTGGGCATGGCGGCCGATCCAGAGTTCGTTCTGCCGCTCCTGCTGCCAGCGCAGCGATGCGGAGCGTCCATTCACTTCGAGTTGCAGATCGTTTTTATGCCCCGGCAACACCTGTCCTACCGAGTAGCACCCTTTGGCGCCGTTGTCGAAACGCAGCAGGACGCTGCCGAGATCCTCACTGGTTACATCGATGCGCTCGCGCGTCTCGCCAACGGTGCCGGAGAATGCTTGCGCTGATGCGCCGGATGAGTAACGCACCGGTACCACGGTCGTGAGATCGGCGAGCACGGCGGATATCCTCAACCCGCTGACATGTTCTGCCAGATCGCACCAGTGCGAGCCGACATCGGCGAGGGCCGAACTCGCGCCGCCTTTCTGCGGATCCGAACGCCAGGAGTACACATTCGGATCGGTCATCCAATCCTGCAGATAATGGCCGTGCAGAAACTTCAGCTCGCCCAATTCGCCTTGCCCGATCATCGCGCGCGCTTGCTGCACGAGCGGATTGCCGCGATAGTTGAACGTCACCACATGGGCGACGCCCGCCTGCACGGCAGCCTCATGCAGGACACGGCTTTGTTCCGCGTTTGTCGCCAGCGGCTTGTCCGACACCACGTGCTTGCGCGCGCGCAACGCCGCCATGCTGACGTCGAAATGCAAATGGTTGGGCGTGGTGTTGTGCACGACGTCCACGCGCGGATCGTCGATCAATTCTAGGTAGCTGGCGTAGGCATGGCCAACATGCCACTCGCGCGCCTTGCCTTGTGCCGAGGCCAAGTTCGATCCGGCGATGGCCACGATGTCGACATTGCCCAGACGCCGCACGGCGTCGAGGTGATGGGCGGCGATGAACCCGGGACCGACCAGACCCATTCCGAGATTTTTCACAACGTTTTTCCGCGTATGACCATGGCGTACTTATCGTGCCTTGTGGCGCATTATGACCTCTCGCGCCACCCGTAAGATATGACAAAGTAGCGCCGGTCGAGGATCATGTAGCCTTCGGCGCGAAGCGAACGATCACTTGAAGTGCTCGTGCACTTCCGGCGCAATCAGGCAGGTAACGATAATGCAGTCTGCAAGCTACGACGCGATTGTGGTTGGCTCCGGTATCTCCGGCGGCTGGGCGGCGAAGGAGCTGACCGAGAAAGGGTTGCGCGTGCTGCTCCTGGAGCGCGGGCGCAATGTCGAGCACATCAAGGATTACGTCAACGCCACCAAGGCGCCCTGGGAATATCTGCACCGCGGCGGCAAGACGTATGCGATGGAAGAAGCCTACCAGGTGCTCAATCGGGATGTGCTCAACGAAAAGAATCTCGGCTTCTGGGTCAACGAGCAGGAGTCGCCTTATACGGAAGTGAAGCGCTTCGACTGGTTTCGCGGCTACCAGGTCGGCGGCCGCTCGCTGATGTGGGGACGCCAGAGCTATCGCTGGAGCGATTTCGATTTCGAAGCTAACGCGCGCGACGGTATCGCGATCGACTGGCCGATCCGCTACCACGAGCTTGCGCCCTGGTACGACCACGTGGAAAAGCACGCGGGAATCTCCGGCTCGCGCGATGGGCTGGCGCAGCTCCCCGATGGACAATACCTGCCGGCGATGCCGCTCAACTGCGGCGAGGAATTGGTTGCCGGCCGGCTCAAGAAAGCCTTCGGCGGCAAGCGCCAAATCATCATCGGACGCACCGCGAACGCAACCAAGGCGCTCGAAGGGCGCGCGCCTTGCCAATATCGTAACGCCTGTTGGCTGGGCTGCCCTTACGGCGCCTACTTCAGCACACAGTCCTCCACCCTGCCTGCCGCGATGAAGACTGGAAATCTCACGCTCAAACCCTGGTCGATCGTGACCGAGGTTCTGCTCGACAAGGATCGCAAGCGCACCAGCGGCGTGCGCGTCCTCGATGCGGTCACCGAGCAGACGACCGACTACACGGCGAAGATCGTCTTCATCTGCGCATCCACGCTCAACTCGGCATGGCTGCTCATGCGCTCGGCGACGGACATCTGGCCGGGCGGACTCGGCAGCAGTTGCGGCGAACTCGGGCACAACCTTATGGATCACCACTTTCGCTGCGGCGCGGAAGGGTACATCGAGGGCCTCGACGACAAGTACTACTACGGCCGCCGTCCGAACGGGATCTACATCCCACGCTATCGCAATCTGTTCGGCGACAAACGCGGCTATCTGCGCGGTTTCGGCTACCAGGGCGCCGCGAGCCGCGATGGCTGGTCGCGAGCGGTCAAGGAACTCGGTGTGGGCGCGGCGTTCAAGGACGAGATGACGGCGCCGGGCCCGTGGATGATGGGCGCCACCGGCTTCGGCGAAATGCTGCCCAATCACGCCAACAACGTCGGGCTCGACACGGCCAGGCAGGACAAGTGGGGCCTGCCGGTGCTCAAGATCGATTGCGCCATGGGCGAGAACGAACGCCTGATGCGCAAGGACATGATCTCCGACATGGCCGAGATGCTCGAACGCACCGGAGCGAAACGGGTGCAGACTTACGACAACGAGTCCTGGCCGGGTGCTGCCATCCACGAGATGGGCACCGCACGCATGGGACGCGATCCGAAGACCTCGGTGCTCAACGCGCACAATCAGGTGTGGGATGCACCGAATGTCTTCGTCACCGACGGCGCCTGCATGGCCTCAACCGCGTGTCAGAACCCTTCACTCACCTACATGGCGCTCACCGCGCGCGCGGTGGACTTCGCCGTAAACGAACTCAATCGCCGCAACCTCTGAGCTGACGCCATGAATATGCCATCCGATACGCAACCGGTGCGACTGATCGATCGCCGTGAGGCGATTCGTCGCGTAAGCGTCTTGCTCGGAGGAGTCGCCTTCGTCGGAGGGAGCAGGCTGTTAACCGCATTGGAGAAGGCAAGCCCAGCCGTCGGGGAAACGGTCGGAGAATTCACCGCCGCGGATATCGCATTTCTCGACGAGATCGCCGAAACGATTCTTCCCGCAACGAAGACACCGGGTGCGAAGGCGGCAAAGACCGGCGCTTTCATGGCGCTGATGGTGACCGACAGCTACAGTCCTGCGGAGCGGGTAATCTTCCGCGAAGGCATGCGCAAGCTGGACGCGGCGATGAAGCAGGCGAACAACGTCACGTTCATGGCGGCCACGCCGCAGCAGCGGTTGGCTGTACTCACGACGCTCGACCGCGAACAGAAGCGCGTGATGGACGCGCGCGAAGCGGCGGAGCGCCGGAAAAAAGGGCTGGCACCCTTGCCCGTGGAGCCCGGCATGGCAGTCAGTGAGGCGGATGCGAGTATCTGGGCGCCAGTCCACTACTTCCGCATGATGAAGGAGCTCGCGCTGCTCGGTTACTTCACCTCCGAGATCGGTTGCACCAAGGCGCAGCATTACGTCGAGACGCCGGGCCGCTTCGATCCCTGCCTTCCCTACGCGCCCGGCGATCCGGCCTGGGCAGCGCATCCTTGAAGTTTCCGTCGCGCTCGCCATCGGTCATGAGGTAATTACGTGAACACCTTGAAGGGTCCCGGCATTTTTCTCGCGCAATTCGCGAGCGACAAACCGCCGTTCAATTCGCTCGAAACCATCGCGGCATGGGCGGCATCGCTGGGCTACCAAGGCCTCCAGATTCCGACGCTCGATACTCGCCTGTTCGATCTGGCCAAAGCCGCGCAAAGCCAGACCTATTGCGACGACCTCATCGGCATGCTGGCGCAGCACGGCTTGTGCGTGAGCGAGCTCTCGACGCATCTGCAAGGACAACTGGTGGCGGTGCATCCGGCCTACGATGCGCTGTTCGATGGGTTCGCGCCGCCGACACTGCGCGGTCGCCCCGCCGAGCGCCAGCAGTGGGCCGTCGACCAGCTCAAGCTGGCTGCACGTGCGAGCCGCAATCTTGGTTTGAAGGCGCACGCGACATTTTCCGGCGCGCTCGCCTGGCATTTGTTCTATCCCTGGCCGCAGCGCCCTCGCGGACTGGTCGAGGACGCGTTTGCCGAACTGGGCAAGCACTGGCGCCCGATCCTGGATGCTTTCGACGAAGCCGGAGTGGACCTGTGCTTCGAACTTCACCCCGGCGAAGATCTGCACGACGGAATTACCTTTGAACGTTTCCTCGCATGCGTCGATCAGCATCCGCGCGCCAATATCCTCTACGACCCGAGCCACTTCGTCTTGCAGCAGCTCGACTATCTCGCCTTCGTCGATATCTATCACGAGCGCATTCGCGCGTTTCATGTCAAGGACGCCGAATACCATTCGAACGGGCGCTCGGGCGTATATGGTGGTTATCAGGACTGGATCGACAGGCCGGGACGTTTTCGCTCGCTCGGCGACGGCCAAATCGATTTCGGCCGCGTATTCAGCAAATTCGCCCAATACGATTTCCCCGGCTGGGCCGTGCTCGAATGGGAATGCTGTCTGAAACATCAGGAAGATGGCGCGCGCGAAGGAGCGGTGTTCATCCGCGATCACATCATCCGCGTCACCGACCGCGCGTTCGATGATTTTGCGGGCACCAGGACGGACACAGTGCTCAATCGCCGCATTCTCGGAATTTCCTGATATACAAAAGCGCCGAAGCGTGCGACACACTGACCGCACGCAACGGCGCCTTTGCACGGGGCAGGTCGTGCGTATATTTTTATTTGTATATTTTAAACGACGTGATCGATTCAGAAATCGATCTTGCCGGTGAACTTGACGGTACGCGGCTTGCCGAAGCCGAGATAGCCGGCGCCGGCAGCACTCCAGTAGCTCTTGTCGGCCAGGTTTTCGACGTTGAGCTGCAAGGTTGTTTTCTGATCCCACCAGCGGGTCACATAACGCACGCCAGCATTGAAAACCACATAGCCCGGTACGTAGGCCTGGTCAAAATTGTTCACCGAGCGCCGATCGGTGTAGTAGGCGCCGGCGTTGAAACTCCAGCCCGCGAGCGCATCCGGGTGGTAATCCGCGAACAAGCTTCCCGTGGTTCTCGGCGTGTTTTCCGGCGTCTTGCCGATCAGCGCGACGTTTTGTGCCTTGCGCAGATTGGCGTCGAGCAACAAGGCTGACGCATACAGCGACCATTCCGGCGTCAACTCGCCGTTGAGCGAAAGCTCCAGGCCTTGATAGTGAGTGCGTCCGTCGGCGACAAATACATTTGCGGAGTTGACGTAGGCCGAGCCACGTTCAATCTCGAAAAGCGACGCCGAGGCGGTGATGCCTTGCACGGCTTCGGTGCGCACGCCAAATTCCTTCTGCTTGCTCACCGCGGGCGGTAGCGTCATCAGCGCGTTGACTGCCGACACGGGTGCGGAGCCGGTTTCTTCCAGGCCTTCGATATAGTTTGCGTAAATGCTGGTATCTTCGCGGAACTTGTAGATAACGCCGACTGATGGCGAGGTCTTGTTGATCTTGTATTCCGGCGACGTGGTTGTGGTGTCGGTGTAGTCGGTGCGACGCGCACCGGCGAGCACCTGCCAGTCGTCGCCCAGTCGGATGCGATCGAAGACGTAAAGGCCTTTGTCGACGATACTCTGCGGTTTGTAGGTCGGCACGACCGTATAAAGCGGTTCCGGCAACATGATCGGAGCGTACAGATTCTGCGCGATGCTGTAGCTTTGCGTGGTCGGGTTGTTCTGGTCGCGCAGGTTCTGCATGAAGCCAAACGAAATTTCGTTGTCGAGGAACCCCGCCTGCACGCGTCCGGTGATCTCGGCGCGGAAATTGTTGTTGATATAGACGACTCCGCGCGACAACGACTCGCTCAGTGTGCCCGCGCCGGTCATCACGTTGTATTTCGTCATCGCGGTGAAGTCGCGTGCGTTGCGATCCGTTTCGGCGCGGCCCCATTCGAGCACCGCCGCCCAATTGTCGGAAATCATGTAGTCGCCGCGGAATAGAGCATTTTCCGCACTCGCTTTGTTGTTCGCCCACGAACCCGAAATAAGCTTGCTCGCATCCGGAATTCGCGGCAACACGATCTGGTTGTTGACCGCGGGTAGCAGCGCAATCGCTGAGTTCTCTACGATGTTCTTCGAAAAATTTTCGTAATCGAGCTTGAAGCCGAGTCGATCAGTGGCGCGCCAATCGAACGCAAACGCGCCTAGTTTGCGGTCGCCGTCCTGGTGGTCGGCCGCCGTGCGCAGGTCGCCGCCCGCAACGTTTACGCGCAGAC
>NZ_DATBQK010000111.1:0-48606 GCF_036560865.1 Rudaea sp. | reverse complement strand
CATCCCGGCCGTCAAGTAATTCCGGTACCCTGTCGGCCCCTGATCTGGCAGAACGGCAGCCTGCATTGCATGACCATGCAGTTGCCGCGAGGAGTATTGAAGTGAGCAAGCCATTGCGCGTGGCGCTGTTGCAGGAGCGCGACCGCGGCAGCCGCGAGGCCAATCTCGATGCGATCGAAGTGGGCCTGCGCGAAGCGGCCGCGCAAAATGCACAGTTGGTGCTGCTGCAGGAACTGCATAACGGACCCTACTTCTGCCAGCACGAAAGCGTCGCCGAATTCGATCGCGCGGAATCCATCCCGGGGCCGAGCACCGATCGTCTCGGCTCGCTCGCCGCCGAATTGAATCTGGTCGTCGTCGCGTCGCTGTTCGAGCGTCGCGCGGCCGGGCTGTACCACAACACCGCCGTGGTGTTCGACCGGGCCAAGGCTATTTGTGGAAAATACCGCAAAATGCACATTCCGGATGATCCGGCGTTTTACGAGAAGTTCTACTTCACCCCGGGCGATCTCGGCTTCGAACCGATCCAGACCTCGGTCGGCAAGCTGGGCGTACTCGTGTGCTGGGACCAGTGGTACCCGGAGGGTGCGCGCATGATGGCGCTGGCCGGCGCCGACCTGCTGCTCTACCCTACCGCGATCGGCTGGGATCCGGCCGACGAAGACGCCGAGAAAGCGCGCCAGCGCGATGCCTGGATCACCGTGCAGCGCGGCCATGCGGTCGCCAACGGTCTGCCCCTGCTTGCTTGCAATCGCTACGGCTTCGAGCCCGCGCCAACGGATTCGACGGCAGCGGGCGCGCGCGGCATCCAATTCTGGGGCTCGAGCTTTGTCGCCGGACCTCAGGGGGAATTTCTCGCTCAGGCCTCAACCGATCAACGCCAATTATTGATCGCCGATGTCGATATGCAGCGCAGCGAAAACGTGCGTCGCATCTGGCCGTTCCTGCGCGACCGCCGCGTCGACGCATATGCCGATCTGCTCAGGCGCTACCGTGATTGAACCCGACAATAATTTGATGAATGACCCAACCACGGCGGTGAGTTCCGCAACCGCCGCGGCCTCCTCGAACGACATCCTCGCCGATCAGCCGCTCGCGCGCGTGACCCGCGACGGCGTCGAGTATACTTTGCTCGGCACGGCGCATGTCTCGCGCGCTTCGGTTGTCGCCGTGCAGAAGCTGATCGAAACGGAAAACTTCGACGCGATCGCGGTGGAACTGTGCGATACGCGCTATCGTGCTCTGCGCGACCGCGAGGCCTGGCGCAATCTCGATCTGCTGCAGATCATTCGCCAGGGCAAGGCCGGAATGGTCGCCGCGAATCTGGCCTTGTCGGCTTACCAGCGTCGCCTTGCAGAGCAGTTCGGTATCGAGCCCGGTGCCGAGATGAAAACCGCGGCCGAGCTCGCCGAGGCGCAGCACAAGCCCATCTGGTTGATCGACCGCGAAGTCAGCATCACGCTCAAACGAGCGTATCGCAGCGTCGGTTTCTTCCAGCGCTTCGGTATCCTGTCGGGTCTGGTTGCGAGCCTGTTCGAGCGCGGTGAAGTTGCCGAAGCCGATATCGAGAAACTCAAACAAGGCGACATGCTGCAGGGTGCGTTCAACGAATTCGCCGAACAGTCCGAGCCGCTGTTTCGCAGCCTGATCGGCGAGCGCGATAGCTACATGTCGGCGCGGTTGCGCCAGGAAAGCCAAACCGCGCAAAGCGCAAACACGCCGGTCAAGCGCGTACTCGCCGTGATCGGTGCGGGCCATTTGGCCGGAATGACGCGCGAGCTCGAAGCGCAGCAGGAAGCACCGGCCGGAATGATCCAGACGCTCAACACTACTCCGCCAGCGGCGCAATGGCCGAAGTGGATCGGTCTTGGCGTGCTCGCGATCATCGTCTGCGCGATCGCCTTCGCATTCACCCGTGGCGCTCATCTGGGCGTGAGTGCGTTGCGCGACTGGGTGTTGTTCACCGGTGGCCTGGCCGCGCTCGGTACATTGCTCGGCGGCGGCCATCCGCTCAGCGCGTTGACCGCCTTTGTGGTTGGTCCACTGAAGCCGTTTCGTCCATTCGTGCCGGTCGGCGCGGTAGCGGCTGCGGTCGAGATGACGCTGCGCCGGCCGCGTGTCGCCGATTTCGAGTCGTTACGCGACGACGTCATCGACTGGCGCGGCTGGTGGAAGAACCGCGTCTCGCGCACGCTGCTGGTATTCCTGCTGTGCAATTTCGGCATGGTTCTCGGCGAGTATCTGGCCGGCATCCGTATCCTCAACCGCTTACTTTGAGCGCCTTCGGTTATCGTCATGAATCTTGCTCGTCTATTGTTCAAACCGAAGTGGCAGGACAAGGACCCTGAAGTCCGCCGCGCCGCGATCGCCACCGACAACGACGCTGACTTGCTCGTCGCGCTGGCGCAAATCGCCCGCAGCGACAGCGACGCCGGCGTGCGCCTGGCTGCACTCAAGCGTCTGAACGACTACGAGGCATGGCGCGAGCGATCCACCGGCGACAGCGACGGCGAAATCCGCCGCAGCGCACGCAGCGCCTACCTCGCCCTGCTCTGCTTGAACGATGCTCGCGTGCCGGCGCTACCGCGTCGCATCGCGGAACTCGACACGCTCAGCGCCGAGGAAATGGAAAAAATCGCGGCCCAGGCCAGCGACCGCGAACTGCGTGCAGCAGCACTGCAACGAGTCACGCGGCCGGCATTGCTGGCCGAGCGCGCGGTCGCCGATCCGGATGCGCAGCTGCGCCTTGCCGCGCTGGAACGGGTTACCGACGTGGCAGCGCTCGAACGCATCGCCGAGCGCGCGCGCAAGACCGACAAGGCGATCAGCCGGCGCGCACGCGAGCTCGTTGCGTCGCGGCGCATCGGCAGCGGCGACACGGATGCGATAGCGCGTCAGGCGCGGCAACTGTGCGAACGTCTCGAAATGCTGATGCGCAGACCGGCATCCACCGACGATGCGGCACTCGCCGCGATCGAGGCGGAGTGGCAAGCACTTGGTAACAGTGTACCGGCGGACCTGCGGGCGCGTTACAACGGCGCCGCCGCCCTGATCCGGCAAATGCGTACAAATGCGCAAAATCCACAAGTATCCATTGTTCCATCGGCGTCGGAGCCACAGTCCGAGCCCACCTCGTCGGCCAACCATGCCAAGGGTGCTGCCGACGCGGCCATGCCTGCGTTGCTTTCGGTCGAACTTCTCGCTTCGCAGGCGCGTTTCGATGTGGCGCTGGCCAGCGCCGCCGCCGAATCGCAGCGTGAGCGCGAACTGCGCCACGTGCATTTGCGCGAAATAGAAGAACTCTCTGCGGACTACGTGACGACGCTGGATGCCGGCGATGTCGGCACCTCGCATGCGACGCACGATCGACTCGTCACGCTGGCGTCGATGATCGGTGCCCTGCCCGCTCCGCTGGAAAGCCGGCTGGCACCGCTGCATGCGCGCTACGACGAACTCAAGCGCTGGCAACAGTGGGCCAACCAGCAGCGCCGGCAGGCGATTTGCGAAGGCATCGATGGCCTGGCTGAGGCGAAGCTGCATCCGGATGCGCTGGCGACCCGCGTGCGCGAAGCGCGCGACGAGTGGCAGCGGCTGGACGCATCCGAAGGCGCGGCAAGTGCCGGTGAATCCGGCATCGCGCGGCGTTTCCATGCTCTGTGCCACCGCGCGCTGAAACCCGCCAAGGGCTATTTCAACAAGCGCGATGAGTTGCGCCATGCGCATTCGGAAGAGATCCAGAATCTATTGCAGACCGTGGCGTCGCTGCCGACGGAAATCAGTGACTGGAAGGCAGTCGGCGCCCTGCGGATCAAACTTGGCGAGGCGCTGCGCTCGCTCGACGCCGTCGATCCACGTGAGCGCACGCGTCTGGGCAAGCGCATCAAGGAAGCGATCGGCGCGGTCGCGCCGCGTATCGATGCGCATGTGGCGGCCATTGAGGCGGCAAAGCAGCAACTGATCGAACGCGCTTCGGCGCTGTCGCAGGCGACCGATCCGCGCAGCGTGGCGCGCAACGCGCGCGAATTGCAGCAGCAATGGACCGCGCTGGGCAACGGCAAGCGCGCTGTCGACCAGCGTCAATGGCATGCGTTCCGCGGCGCCTGCGATGCGGCGTTCGGCAAACTCGATACCGCGCGTCAGGAACGCGAAGTCCAATCCACGGCCGCGCGAGCACAGACGCAAAACCTGCTCGATGAAATTGATGCATTGCGCGCCGATAGTGCGCAAACCGCCGATTCGATCAAGGCGAAACTGCGCGATCTGGATTCGCGCTGGCAGGCGCAACGTTGCGACGATCGCGCCCTCGAACAGCGCTATCGCAAGGCGCACGACGCGATCGCAGCGCATCTGCAGGATGCCGCGCGCCAGCAGCATCTGTCGCGCTATACCGATGCGCTGGAAAAATATACTTTGCTGCGCGCGCTCGAAACTGGGGCTGAATCGGTCGATGCCGTGGCGCCGCGCTGGCAGGTGCTGCCAGCGGCTGACACTGGGCTTGCCGCAGCCCTCGATGCGCGGCACACGCGCGCGCTTGCCGGTGTCGGGTCGGAGCAAACCGATGATGCGCAGGCGCGCGACAGACTGGTTGAACTCGAATTTCTTGCGGGCATGGACACGCCGACCGAGGATCGCCAGCGGCGCATGAACTACCAGGTGAAGCGCCTCGCCTCGCGCATGCGCGACCGTGCGGCGACGACGCCGGAGTCCGAGCTCCTGCAGGCGCTGGCGCTATGGTTCGCGCAGGCTCCGCAATCGGATGGTCTGGAAGCGCGCTTTGTCCGTGCGGCGCAGGCCGGTATCGCCTCGTTGCCCTAAGGGCTCGTCTCCCGGATACCACCCCTAGCCGCATGCAATGCTCGACCACGCGCGTACGACACTGTCCAAATCGATTACGTCGACGCGTCCACCCGGCTGTGCACCGCCGAGATTGATCACCGGCCGACCGAACGCGCTGCGGCGATCCCAATGCTCGGGCGATTGAGGACCATACAGAACGACCAGTGGACAGCCGCCTGCGGCGGCCACGTGCGCAGGGCCGGTATCCACGGCCACCATGCTGTGCGCGATTTCGGCCAGCGCAAGCAGGCGGCGCAGCGGCAGATCGCGTGTGGCGATGGCGACTTTCTGCAAACCGCTGCCGCGGCGAATTTCCTGCAATAGCGAAGCTTCGTGCGTGGACCCACACAGCAGCAGCTGCGCGTCCGGCAGGCGTTCGCGCATGGCGCGCAGCAAGGCCGCCCAGCGCTCGGTCGGCCAGGCCTTGTTGTCGATCTGGCGGCTGCGTTTGCGCCGGCTGGTGCGCTTGTTGCCGGGTTGCAAGAGCACCAGCGGTCGCCCGTCGAATTGGTGCTGTCTGAGCCAGGCATCGCGGTCCACGCGATCGCTCACGCTGATTGGCAGGCACGGGGCGCGTTGCAGGTCACCTTCCTGCCACGGATAGTCGGTGGCAGCATAAGCCGCCGGAGTCAGACGACCGAAATCGAGCAGGCGATCGACCCCGTGCACGCTGTGGATCTCGTTGCTGTCGACAAGGAACAGACAGCGCTCGCGCGGCACGCCTGCACGCATCAACAGGTTGCGGATTTTCTCGACCTGACGCGGCACATCGTCGCTGATGTAGATTGGACCGTCGTATCTGCGCAAATCGCGCACCAGCAGCCAGCGCCGCGGACTCAACACGAACGGCGTATGCCGAGTGCGCAGTTGCCAGAGCGCCCCGACATCCGGATTGCCGGTATACAGCGGAGTCGACCAGGCACCCGCACTGAGCAGGATGCAGGGTTGCCCGTAGCGCCGATGCAGCAGGTGCAGCAGCGGCGCCTGCTGCACCATGTCACCCATGCGGCCGAAGCGGACAAGCATCGGCGTGATTGCGGGGGCCGTCACGTCGGCGCGGTATGAAAAGCGCCCGCCGGCACTTCTGCAATGAGGCGGTGCGCTACCTGCTCCCCAGTTTGATGTTCACCCCGGATGGTGTATGCCCCAGCACCGTACGGTCCCCACTCGGCCGTCTCCGTCGATGTGAAGATGGCGGCCGTGCGCGTACCGCTCGCGCGCGCCAGATGCATGATCCCGCAGTCGAGACAGATCAGGATCGAAAGTTGGGACAGCACCTTGGCCAGCTTGCGGATGCTGGTCGAGTAATACGCCGGATAGCGGTTGCCCAACATGGACTCGCCCGACATCGGCACGATCTCGACGATGGCGAAGTCCGCAAAATGCGTTTCGATCGCCGGCATGAAGTCGCGCCACCAGGCTTCGTCGAGAAACTTCGGCCCGGTGGCGTTGGCGAAAATGCCGATGATGCCTTTCTTTGCGCCTGCGCCTGGAATCTGCGCGGTCAGACGCGCAAGGATCTGCCCACCCTGCTCGTGCTCGGCGTGAGTCAGGCGCAAATCGAGTGGTGGATATTCGGACGCGGGGCGGCGCAGCGCAGCGCGCAGCAAATACACCGGAAATTGTCCGGCATGTTTCGGCGCTGCTTGCGGATCGATGGCGTGGCTGAGCGTGCCGCCCTTGCTGTCGCTGACGAAGCCGAGCTTGTAGCGCGCGCGGCTGCGCAGCAGCAGCGCGCGGCCGCTTTGCGAACGCGGATCGGTGTCGATCGCGAGATCGTAATGCGCATCGCGCATGCTCCGCAGCAGATGCAGAAAGCGCAAGGGGTGACGCACGCCATGCCGCGGCATGCAGAAAATATTCTGCACGCAATCGTAGCCCGCGAAAATTTCGGCGGCAGCGGGACTGCGCGTGACCAGATCGATTTCGACGCCCGGCCAGGTCGCCTCGATTTCCTGGATCAGCGGCGTCATCAGCAAGGTATTGCCGAGGCTGTGGCTGAGCCGGCAGATCAGGACGCGAAACACACCGCTCGCAGGCAGGGCCTGCATCTGCGCGGACGCGGAGCGGCCGTCGCCGGCGACGAGCTGCATGCCACGCTGCGCAAGACGGCGGCGCAATAACTGGATATCCATGTGCGATTGTGAATTTGATGGCGTGAAAATTTTCGTAAAACGGTTGGCCGCTCACGAACCGAGTGTTCGACACCCCGCCCTGCCGCTTGCGAGATTGAGTCTACTCAGCCGGCCGAGGGCTGCGGCCGCCAGCGCCGTGCGCGCGCATCGCGCAACACGCGTTTGCCCCAAAGGCTCATGTCGTCGAGCAGCGAGTATATCGTCGGCAATACGAGCAGACTGACCAGGGTCGAGAAAACAAGTCCGCCGACGATCGCGCGCGCCATCGGATAATACGGCGGTCCATCGCCGCCGATCGAGGCATGGCCGATGCACAGCGGCACCATGCCGAGGATCGCCGTACCCATCGTCATCAGGATCGGGCGGAGACGATCCTTCGCACCCTGGATCAGGGCCTCGCGCCGGTCCATGCCCTGATGGCGCAACTGATTGATGTGCACGATCATCACGATGCCGTTGTTGACGACGACACCCATCAGGATCAACACGCCGATCGAAGCCATGATCGTGAACGTGGTGCCGGTGATCCAGAACAGCCAGAACACGCCGAAGATCGAGAAGATGAAGGTGGTCAGGATCGCCGCCGGATAGATCAGCGATTCGAACATCGCGCACATCACGACGTAGACCAGCACCAGCGCGATCAGGGTGTTGAACAGCATCGTCTGCCCGGCTTCGTCGTCGCGGTCGAAGTTTTGGCCAAAGCTCCAGCGGTAACCGGGCGGCAGCTGCGCGTTCTTCATCGCCGCCTCGATGTCCTTGCGCGCATCGTTGCTGGTCTTGCCGTCGGCGAGATTGGCCTTGATGCCGAGCGAGGTCTGCCGGTTCTCGCGCTCGATCACCGAGGTGGCGTTCTGCGTATGTGCGTCGATCATCGCCAGCAGCGGCACCTGCACGCCGTCGGGTCGACGCAGCTTGAAATCCGAAAGACCCTCGACGCTTTGCGTATCGCTGCCCGCAAAGCGCAGCCAGACCGGTACCTGTGCGTCGTCGCCGTGGAAATCCTTCAACTGCACGCCGCGTAATGCGATCGCAATGTATTGCGCGATGTCGTTGGCCGAGAAGCCGTAGGTCTTGGCTTTCTCGCGATCCACGCGCACGGCCATTTCCTGGTTGCCGTTGTCCTGCGCCGGGCGCACGTCGCGCAAGCTCGGTATCTGCTGCAGGATCGGTATCACGCTGGCGGAAATCTCGCGCAGCACGTCGCCGGAATCGCCATTGAGAGTGACATTGATCGTCGGATCGCTGCCACTGCCGGAGTCGTTGAAGCCGAAACCGATCTCGCCGATCGAAATTTTCGGCACGCCCTTGCGTATCGCCTCGGTGATTTTTTTCGTATCGAAGGCGACCTTGCCGCTGTCGTCGAGGAAGATATTGGTGTTGGCCTGGCCTTTCTCGTCGAAATAGGAATAGATGTTCTTGATGTGGAATTCTTCGCGGTGCTCGTTGAGCCACTGCTCGACCTGACCGATCGAGTGGCTCAGCTCGGGTAACCGATACAGTGCATTGAGACGGTAGAACATGAACAGATTCTTCGAATCGCCACCGCCGTTCATGTCGAACTTGGTCAACTGCATCGGCACGAAGCTGACCAGCAGCAACGCCAGAAGGCCGATCATCGTCCAGCGCCGATGCGCCAGGCTCGTTCCGATCAACCGCTCATAGCCGCCCTGCATCTTGGTGATGATGTTCTTGCGCCCGATGAATTTCGGCGGCGGCAGTTTCGCCGACAGCATCGGCACCAGGCTAACCGCAACCAGCCACGATGCCAGATGCGCAATCGCCATCGCCACGGCTACCTGGGTAAGGTAGATGCTGATGCCGTTCTTCTCGCGCAGAACCATCGGCAGGAACACGATGATGCTCGACAGCGTGCCCGCCGCGATCGCGATACCGACGATCTGCGTGCCCTGCACGGCACAATACCAGGGCTTATCCGGATATTTCTCGCGATACTGATAAATGCTCTCAACCACGACCACGGCGTTGTCGACCAGCATGCCGACCGCAAGCAGCAGGCCCATCATCGACAACACGTTGAGGGTGAGACCGAACATCTGCATGCAGCCAAGGGTGATCACGAAGCAGATCGGAATCGCCAGCGACACCATCAGGGTGGACGGCCAGTCGCGCAGGAAAAAGAACAGCACGATGATCGAAAGCAGCGTGCCTTCGAGACCGGACTTGCCCAATTGGGTCAGGCTGTCGGTGACGCCCTTGGCCTGGTCCTGGATCACGATCAGCTTGATGCCCTGCATCTCCGGCGATTGCGCGGCCTTGTTCACTTCCGCCAGCACCGTGCGACCGATCTCGACCAGATTCGCGTTGCGCTCCTTGAATATATCGATCGCGATGGCCGGACGCATGTCCAGATGGCGCTCATAACTCAGGCGCGCCGGCTTCAGCGTGATATCGGCGATATCGGCGAGCTTCAGACCCTTGTCGTTGATCGCCAGCGCGCGCACATCGTCGACGCTGTGCCACTCGCCGACCGGCTGCACGTGGTAACGCAGATTGCCTTCCTTGACCAGGCCCCCCGATGTGGAAAAATTCGCGGCCGACAGTTTCTGATAGAGCTCGTTGAGACCGACTCCCGCCGCGGTCAGGCGATCGGACGAAATCTCGATCTGCACCTCGCGCGGCGATACGCCCTGGATCTCCACGCGCGCAACGCCCGGCAGGCGTTCGAGCGGACGCTTGATCGAGCGGTCGAGCAACTCGTAGGAATTGGACAGGTCGCGATCGGACGAAATGCGTATCTTCAGCACCGCTTCGTCGGCGGCGGAAAATTTCTGCACTTGATAGCGCGTGAGATCGCTCGGCAGGTCGGCGCGGATAGCATCGATCTTGCCGCGCGCCTCCACCGCCTTGATCGAGGTGTCCTGCCCCCATTTGAACTGCATGAACATCTGCACGTTGTCGGCACCGGTCACCGAGTTCATGCGCTCGATTCCGGTCAGCGTCGACAACGCTTCCTCGACCGGGCGCGTGATCGTGCGTTCGACTTCGCTCGGCGTCGAACCCGGATACGGCAGGTTCACCAGCATGAACGGAAACTGGATGTCGGGCAGTTCTTCGAGAGGCAGGCGGAACGCGGCGATCAGACCGATGACGGTCATCGACACGAACAGCATGACCGCGGTGACCGGACGTTTGAGACTCAGTTCGGCAAGGGTCACGGCGAGGCCCCTTGCGGCGCCATCTCGGCGGAGTCGAGTACCGCGGCATGCTTGCGTTCGCCGCGTTCGCGATACAGTGCGTCGCCGCGCCGATCGAGCAAGGTATACACCACCGGAATGACGATCAGGGTCAGCAAGGTCGAGACCAGCAATCCGCCGATAACCGTGATCGCCATCGGCGCGCGTACCTCGGAACCGTCACCCCAGCCGATCGCCAGCGGCAGGAAGCCGAACAGCGTGCACACCGTCGTCATCGTGATCGGACGCAGACGCGACTCGGCCGCGCGCGCGATCGCTTCGAGCTTGGGCACGCCCTCTTCGCGCAACTGGTTGACGCGGTCGATCAGCACGATCGCGTTTTTCACCACGATGCCGGCGAGCATGATCAGGCCGATGAACACGACGACGCTGAGCGGCGTGAACGTGAGCTTGAGCGCGAGCACGGCGCCGACCAGGGCGAGCGGAATCGAAAACATGATCACGAATGGGTGCAGCAGCGATTCGAACTGCGACGCCATCACCAGATAGACGAGGAAGATCGCGAGCACGAGCGCGAAGATCAGCGAGTTGACCGACGCATCGAGTTCCTCGCTCTGCCCGCCGATATGCGTGGTGACACCGGCGGCGAGCGGATTGTCGCGAATCAATTTGCGCACTTCGGCGACTGCACTGCCGAGATCGCCATAGTGCAGGTTCGCCGACACGATCGCGACGCGCTCCTGGCTGATGCGATGGATTTCGCTCGGGCCTTCGGTCGAGACCACATCGGCCACGGACGACAAACGGATCGGTGCCGCGGCGTTGCTGGCAGAACCGCCACCGGGATTTGTATCGCCGGTCGACAAAGTCGAGGTGCCGCTGGCACCCGATGTTGAATTGCCCGACGCCGACGACGTTGACGAATTGGAGCCCGCGGTCGTCGCGCTGTTCCCCGCGGCTTGGGTCGGGTAACCGACGATCAGGTTGCGGATATCGTCGACCGAGGCGCGCTGATCCTGCTGCGCGCGTACCAGCACATCGATCTTGCGATCGCGGAAGCTGTAGCGCGTCGCGACCGAGCCGCGCACCTTGTTTACCACCTGATCGGCGATCTGCTTCGTGGTCAGGCCGAGCGCCGCCGCGCGTTCCTGATCGAAATGGATCTGGATTTCCGGATAGCCACCCTCGACCGTCGATTTCACGTCGGCGAAGCGCGGCGACGCATTCATCAGACTGGTGAGCCGTTTGCCGGCTTTTTCCAGCGATGCCAGATCGTATCCACGCAAGTCGATTTCCAGCGGCGTGGCGAAGCTGAAAAGCGCCGGGCGCGAGAATTTCACCTCAGTGCCAGGGTGCGACATCATGCTCGCGCGCAACACTTCAGTCGCGGCAAGTTCACCTCTGTCGCCGACGCCATGCTTGAGCACGACCAACATGCGCGCGATGTTTTCACCGGATTCGGTCGGATTGGCGTCCAGGCGCGTGCCGGTGCCGCTGACGCCGTAGATCAATTCGATGTTCGGATCTTTCGCATTCTTCTGTTCCAACTCCTTCACCAGCGCATCGGTGTCGGCCAGCGGCGTGCCAGGCGGCATTTTTACCGACATCTCGAAACGACCCTGGGCGAGCTGCGGAATCAAATCCATACCCAGGGTCGGAATCAACAGCACGCTGCCGACGAAGGCTAGCGCCGCAAACCCGAGCACCAGAAACGGATGCGCAAGCGCCTTGGGCAGGAAGGCGTGATAGGCGCGCGCCGCGTTGTTGTAGGGTGCGAGCACGAAGCGGCCGACGATGCGCAGGACCTTGCCGACCGCCTTGCCGACCACGCCGAACCCGACGAACACGATCAAGGCGAACGCGCGCGGCAGCCATTGGAAAAACAGGGTTGAAACCGGCGAAAGTATTTTTTTCACGAAGCGGCCGAAACGACTCGTCGGCTGCCAGCCCGTCGACGGCGCCTCGTCCTTGTAGGCGAGCGGCGCCCTGCCCCTGAGCGAGGCGAGCATCGGAATCAGGGTCATCGCGACGATCAGCGAAATGATCATCGCGAACGTGACCGTGAGCGCCTGATCGCGGAACAACTGTCCGGCCACGCCCTGCACGAACACCAGCGGGAAAAACACCGCGACCGTGGTCAGGGTCGAGGCGGTCACTGCCATCGACACTTCGCGCGCACCCTTCACCGCGGCGTCGACGATACTCAAGCCCTGCTCGCGCATGCGCGCGATGTTTTCCAGCACGACGATCGAATCGTCGACGACCATGCCCGTCGCGAGCGCGAGGCCACCGAGCGACATCACGTTCAAACTCACGCCGGCCTGACCCATGAAGAAGAATGTCGCGATCAGCGATACCGGCAGCGACAGCGAAATGATGAACGTGCTCCACGAATCGGCAAGGAAGAAAAAGATGATCAGGATAGCGAGCACACCGCCGATGATCGCGTCGTTGCGCACGTCGTCGAGCGAGCTCTGGATGAAGATCGACTGATCGTCGATCGTGTCGAGCTTCGAATTCTGCGGCAGGATGGTTTTCAGCTTTTCCAGCTGCTGCTTCACGCCTTTGGCGACGCTGACCGTATTCGCGTCGCCTTCCTTGTAGACCGCAAGCTCGATCGACTCGTGCCCGTCCACGCGCACGATGCCTTCGCGCTCCTTGTAGCCCTGCTGCACCGTGGCCACGTCCTTGAGTCGGATCGGTACGCCCTTGTCGACCTTGATCAGCAACTCGCGCATCTGCTCGAGATTGGTGAATTGATTGACCGTGCGCACGAGATAGCGCTGCGAGCCGTTCTCGATACGGCCGCCGGAAACGTTGACGTTCTCGTCGGCGAGGCGCTTGGTCACGTCGGCGACACTGATATTCAACTGCTGCAGTTTCTGCTGGTCGATGTCGACATCGACCTGGTCCTCGAGGCCTCCGCCAACCTTGACCGCGGCCACGCCGGCGGTCGGCTCGAGACGTTTTTTCAATTCGTCGTCGGCGAAGCGGCGCAACTGCTTGAGCTGCGCCTGGTTCGCGCCTTGCGCATCGGTCGCCGACAGCGACAGGCGCATGATCGGATCGGTCGACGGATTGAAGCGCAGCAGCACCGGCTTCTTCGCTTCGAGCGGCAGCTGCAGGATGTCGAGCTTGTCGCGCACATCGAGGCCGGCCTGGTCCATGTTGGTGCCCCACGCGAACTCGAGCACGACGTCGGATTGGCCGGTGCGCGAAATCGAATGGATCTTGCGCAGGTTCTTGACCACGCCGATCGCTTCCTCGACCGGTTGCGAAATCAGGTTCTCCATCTCCAGCGGCGCTGCGCCTTCGTACTCAGTGCGCACGGTGAGCGTCGGATAGCTCAGGTCCGGCAACAGGTTCACCTTGAGTCCGAACAGCGCGATCATGCCGAACAGGACGAAGGTCAGCGTGACCATGCCGACGGTTACGCGCCGGCGCGTTGCGGCCTCGACGATATTCACCCTTTCGCCCCCGCTACCGCCTTGTCGGCAAGCACCTTGTCTTTGTCGCCGTTGAGTATCAGCACGGCCGTGCCGTCGCGCACCGCGTTGCGCCCGATCGTGATGACCTGGGTGCCTTCGTCGAGGCCGGAACGAACTTCCACCTTGTCGCCGTCGCTGTAGCCGACTTTCACCAGCTTGCGATGGGCCACGAGGCTCGGTGCTGCGGGCTTGGCGGCATCGGCCTTTTTCGCGTCGGCGACGCTCGTATCCGGTTTGGCTTTCGCATCAGCGCCCGCCTTGTCCGCGTCGGCCGGTTTCGGTTTCCCCGGCTCGACCACGAACACCGCCGTCTCACCGTCTTCCTCGATCAGCGCCGAGCGCGGCACGGTCAATGCGTCGGCGCGCTGGTCGTAGACGATCTCGACGCGGCCGAACATGCCGGGCTTGAGTGCGCCGGTCTTGTCGTGGAATTCGCAGGTGACGCGGAATGTGCCGCTCGCGGCATCGACGACGGGCGCGATGCGCAGGATATTGCCGGTGAATTTTCTGCCTGGCAGCGCGTCGGCTTCAAGATCGACCGGCTGGCCAGGTTTGAGAATGCCGAGTTGGCGCTCGGGAACATTGAGCACCGCCTGCAGCGAGTTCATGCCGACGATGCGGAACAGGGCCTGGTTGGTCTGGATCAGATTGCCGAGCTTGACCGAGCGCTCCGCGATCACCCCGTCGATCGGCGCAAGTATACGTGTATACGCAAGCTGCAGGCGCGCACTCTCGTAAGCTGCGCGCAGATTTTCCATGTCGAATTTCGCCTGATCGAAATCGCGCTTCGGAATCAGCTGTTTGGCGATCGACTGTTGGGCATAGGCGAAGGTGGCGTCGGATTTGCGCATCTGCGCCTCGGCTTGCGCCAACTGGCTGCGCTGCGTCGCGTCTTCGAGTTCCGCGAGCAACTGTCCTTCCTTGACCGTCATGCCTTCTTCAACGTACAACTTTTTCAGCACGCCGCCGGTTTTCGCCGCGACCTGGGCATCGTGGTCGGGGCTCAGCGTCGCGGTTCCGCTGTAGCTGGCGGTGATCTGGCCGCGCGATGCTTTTGCAACTTCAACCGGCACCGCGGTAACCGCGTCCGTCTTGGTTTCCTTGGCCTGCGCTGCATTGCCGCCGTTGCCGCAACCACCAAGCTGGACAGCAAGCAGGAAAACGCTGCAGCAATAGCCAGCCGTGCGGAGCAAACTCATCTGGATTCTCATGATTGGGCGCTTATAAGGGAGGGGTAAGAATTGATATGGTGTTATACTAGACTATATCACTACATTACTGCAAGCTCCCGCGATCCGACTCAGGCGGCCTCCACCCATGGATGCAGTCTGGATACAAAAAGTTGCAAGCGTAAGCGCCAGTAGTAATGGGTTGTGGGAAGCGTCAGAGAATGCGCAGCGACGATGCGCGAACCTGCGCCAACGAAATCGCGAATGGCGCCTTGACGCTTGGCTTATCAAACGAAGCAGTTCGCGCCGACAGTCGCCCGCATGGCGAGCCGCTGACACAAGAAACAGGCGCGCACTGCGCAAGACTTCGTCGAGAAACAATCAGGCGTGTCGAAGTACGCGATGATCCGCTGCGTGCTCGATTCTTCACGGGTGACATTTTGTCCCGGTGCCTAGTGGCGGCGTGCGAGGCGCTGCTATACTTTGTCCCGTGATATCCAACCCCGGCGCTGAAAAACCACTCATGACAAAAACGCTACTTGCCTGCGCATTGACGATAATCGCTGCGTCGACTGCCTCTTCCCTGCATGCCGCCGAAGCCACCGACAAGGGTGACGTCAAGGCCGGCAAAGCCCTCGTGTATACCTGCGGCGGTTGCCATGGGGTGACCGGTTACACCAACGCCTATCCGAACTATCACGTGCCGCGCATCGTCGGCCAGAACTACGAGTACATCGTCGCGGCGCTGACCGAATACAAGACCGGCGAACGCGCCCATCCGACCATGCGCGCACAGGGCGAGAGTTTGTCCGAAGCGGACATCCGCAACATCGCCACGTACCTGTCGAGTATCAGCAAATGATTGGCCTCAGGAACATGCCCGATATGATGCGAATGATTGCCCTGCTCGTTGCCTTCGGTTTGGCGGCCAATGTCGCGAACGCGGAATCGATTCCAGCGGAGAAGGTGAAGGAAAAAGCGCAGACCTGCGCCGCCTGTCACGGCGCCGACGGCAATGGCACTACGGGCCAATATCCGCGCATCGCCGGCCAATACCACGACTATCTCGCGCGCGCATTGCACGAGTACAAATCCGGTGAACGCAAGAACGCGATCATGGCCGGTTTCGCCGCGACGCTGAGCGATGCCGAGATCGACGCGCTCGCGCGCTACTTCGGCGCCATGCCGACCAAGCTGGATGATTTGTCGAAGTACGAACAGGGCGACTGATCGACGTTTGTCATTTCCGGCAGAATTTACCGGAATGAACGATGGTGTTTCACCCCATCGCCGAAGCGCCCTTCTCACCTTTGTAATACGGATTGTGCCCGCTGGCGTGATCCGTCGCATCGCGCACTTCGCGAATCTCCGGGAAATGGCCACGCAGCGTGCGCTCAATCCCCTGCTTGAGGGTCACATCGGCATTGCCGCAACCGTGGCAACCGCCGCCGAACTGCAACACCACGACGCCATCGGCGTTCGCTTCGACGAGTTTCACCCGGCCGCCGTGCGCGGCGATCTGTGGATTGATCTCGCTGTCGAGCACGTACTGCACACGGTCTGCGAACGGTGAGTTCGCGTCGGGCACACTGCCCTTGATCCGCGGCGCACGGATCGTCAGCTGACCACCGGTTGCGTTGACCTGATAATCGACTTCGGCATCTTCCAGGTATTGCGTGCTGGCGGCGTCGATATGGATATTGAAGCCCGCGCAATCGATGCTCAACTCGTCGCCGGCAAGGTCGCCCGGCTCGCAATACTCGAGCACGCAATCGGCCTTGGGCGTACCCGCATGGATCGCCTTGATGCGGATGCCGAGCCCAGAGATATTCTGCTGCTCGACCAAGTGACGAAAATAATTCTGCGCGGCTGGTGAAATCTGGATCATGGCAAGTGCGTCTTCTGCATTGGATCGAATATGGACCATTATAGTCCTCATTTAACGCCGATGGCATGAACGGACAGTCTTCGGTACGTCGTGATTCATCGCTGCTTCTTCGCACCAACCAGCGCGGGCACACCTTGCGCCCGGTGGCGAAGTTGCGCGTTTGGTGTTGCAATGGGCGTGCCTCATTGGAGCGACATCAACATGGCCGACACAAAAATCCGTCTTAAAGTACTGCTTGCGCAGAAGTGTACTCCGCTGAAAGGTATACAAAATGCCACATCGCCCGAGCAGGCGGACGAATTGCTGGCATTACTGCCCGACTGGAAATTCGGGCCGAAGAGAGCGGATATCCGCAAGCAATTCAGTTTCCCCGATTTCGCTCAGGCGCTAGCCTTCGTGAACGCACTCGGCTGGATCGCGGAGAAAGAAAATCACCATCCGGATATCGAACTTGGGTGGGGCCGCGTGCTCGTGTGCTTCTCCACGCACGATGTCGGCGGCTTGTCGCGCAACGATTTCATCTGTGCGGCGAAGACCGAAGCGTTGCTCAAAGCATAGGCATTGCCGCTGCCGGCGATAACGCGATACGCCTCAGCGCAGCTTGCCCTTTCTCGAGACCCCGCGCGGCAGCGCGTCCAGCACCGCGGCCAGATCCGGAGACAGCGGTGCGGAGAAACTGCGGCTCTTGCCGTCCAGTTCGAACTCGAAGCGCGCGGCGTGCAGAAACAGACGCTTCAGGCCTACGCCGCGCATATTCTGATTGAAGCCGCGCTCGCCGTATTTTTCGTCGCCGGCGAGCGGATGTTCGATATGCTGGGCATGCACGCGAATCTGATGCGTGCGCCCGGTGAACAAGGTCACCTCGGCCAGGCTCGCATCGGCGAAAATATCGATGATGTGAAAACGCGTGAGCGAGGGTTTGCCGTCGTCGGCCACGCGCACCATGCGCTCGCCGCCTTGCAGAATCGATTTGCGCAACGATGCCTGGACGTCGAATTTCGCCTTGTGCGTATGTCCCTTGAGCAGGGCGAGGTATTGCTTGGTTGTTGCGTTGTCGCGAATCAGCGCCTGCAGGCCGGTCAGCGCCGGGCGCCGGCGCGCCAGCACCAGCACGCCGCTGGTGTCGCGGTCGAGCCGGTGCGCGAGTTCCAGCGTATCGCCCGGGCGCGCGGCGCGCAGCAGTTCGATCGCGCCGAAGGTGACACCGCTGCCGCCGTGGCTGGCGACGCCGGAGGGCTTGTCGAGCACGAGGAAATCGCGATCCTCGAAGATGATCGCGCGCTCGACCTGTTCGATCTGCGTCTTGGGCGGCGCGCCGCTATCGTGAGGCTCGCCCACGCGCACCGGCGGAATACGCACTTGATCGCCCGCGACGACTCGCGTGTCGGCTTTGGCGCGTTTGCCGTTGATGCGCACCTGGCCGGTGCGCAAAATACGGTAGATCAGGCTTTTCGGCACGCCCTTGAGCTGACCGGTGAGGAAATTGTCGATGCGTTGGCCATCGCGATCCTCGGCGACCTGAACCATGCGCACGCCGGGGCCAGGCCGGCTTTCCGCCGTGCTTTCGAGATTTGGTCTTGCAAGATTCATCGAAGTTCGCGCAATCGTTGGAAAAAGTGCCGGCTTGTTGCTACACTCGAAAGGTACAGAGCGTCACAAGCCGGCTTTGCCGGCAGTTACGACGCACTCGACCGCAACGCCCCGCAGGCGCTGGCTGGAACTCCAGTGGAGCCACCCAAGCCGCACGCGGCAATCGTAACGGTTCGAGTCGAGAATTACCCGCGGCCTGTACGGCAACGGGGATTCCGGTTGTACATGGGCTGTGGATTACCGCCAGGCGCGAATGGTCGCGCCGGCTTTGAATAAAGCGCTCCCGCGGACGCGAACCATCGCCCGCGGTCGACGCGAATCGGCGCCGTCGCCCTGCTTTGGGGCTGACGGCTGCAGGTTCGCGACGCGAATGCGGTAGAGCGCATTGAGGATATAAAAATGAAACGCATGTTGATCAACGCAACTCAGCGTGAAGAGTTGCGTGTGGCTATCGTCGATGGCCAGGCTCTGTACGATCTCGATATCGAGACCCCGTCGAAAGAACAGAAAAAGGCCAATATCTACAAAGGCCGCATCACCCGCGTCGAGCCCTCGCTCGAGGCCTGCTTCATCGACTACGGCGCCGAGCGTCACGGCTTCCTGCCGATGAAGGAAATCTCGCGCGAATATTTCCTGCCGGGTGTCGATCACAACCGCGCCGGCATCCGCGAACTGCTCAAGGAAGGTCAGGAACTCCTGGTTCAGGTCGACAAGGAAGAGCGCGGCAACAAGGGCGCAGCTCTGACCACGTTCATCTCGCTGGCCGGCCGCTATCTCGTGCTGATGCCAAACAACCCGCGCGCCGGCGGCGTGTCGCGACGCATCGAGGGCGACGACCGCGCCAATCTCAAGGAAGAACTCGACAAGCTCAGTCTGCCTGACGAAATGGGCCTGATCATCCGCACCGCCGGCGTCGGCCGCGACGCAGAAGAGCTGCAATGGGACCTGGATTATCTGCTGCAGGTATGGAAGGCGATTTCCGACGCGGCCGTGAGCCGCCCCGCTTCATTCCTGATTTATCAGGAATCCAAACTGATCATCCGCGCGCTGCGCGATTACCTGCGCAACGACATCGGCGAAATCCTGATCGACAGCGAGGAACTCTACAACGACGCGCGCGAGTTCGTGCAGCAGGTCATGCCGAACAATCTGCGCAAGTTGAAGCTGTATCAGGATACCGTGCCACTGTTCTCGCGCTATCAGATCGAAACCCAGATCGAGAACGCGTTCGAGCGCAATGTGCGTCTGCCGTCGGGCGGCTCGATCGTGGTCGACCAGACCGAAGCGCTGACCGCAGTCGACGTCAATTCGTCGAAAGCGACCAAGGGCGCGGACATCGAAGACACCGCGTTCAACACGAACTGCGAAGCGGCGACCGAAGTCGCGCGCCAGTTGCGCTTGCGCGACGCGGGCGGCTTGATCGTGATCGACTTCATCGACATGGAAAATCCACGCCATCAGCGCGAGGTCGAAGACAAGTTGAAGGATGCGCTGCGCTTCGATCGGGCGCGCGTGCAGGTCGGCCGCATCTCGCGTTTTGGCCTCCTCGAGATGTCGCGTCAGCGCCTGCGTCCGAGTCTGGGCGAATCCACGCAAAGCGTTTGCCCGCGCTGCGAAGGCCATGGCCGCATCCGCAGCGTCGAATCGCTGTCGCTGTCGGTGCTGCGTCTGGTCGAAGAACAGGCGATGAAGGAAAAAACCGGCCAGGTGCTGGTGCAGGCGCCGGCCGCGGTTGCCAACTTCCTGCTCAATGAAAAACGCAAGAGTCTGGTCGAAATCGAACTGCGCCACGAGGTGCCGATCATCGTCGTTGCCGACGACAAACTCGAGACGCCACATTTCGAAATCGAACGCATCAAGAACGCCGAGATCGGCGGCGATACCAAGCCGAGTTACGAACGACTGACCCCGGTCGTGTCCGCGCCGCCGCCGCAGGTTGCCAAGCCGGGCGCCGAGCCCGAGAAGCCCGCCGTTTCCGGCGTCGTGCCCGCAAGTCCCGCACCGCTGAAGCCCGAGATCGAACGCGCAGTCGCGCCGCCCGTATCGGCGCCGGTCGCGGCAGCGAAAAATGGTGGTCTGCTTGCGCGCATCGCAAGCTGGTTCAAGTCTGAGCCGGCCGCACAGCCCGCACCTGCGGCAGCTCCGCAACGCAATGCGCGATCGGCTGCATCCGAGCGTGGCGCCCAGCGCCAGAGCGATCAGCGCCAGCGTCCGCGCGGTGATTCGGCGCGTGCGCAGTCGGGTAATCGCACTCGCGGTGAGTCCGCGTCGGCACGTCGCGACGGGCAACGCCCGCAGGATGCGCGCAGCGCGCGCGGCGGCGAACGCAACGCACAGGCCAACAACCGCAAGCCCCAGGGTTCCGATCGCCCCACCCCGCCACCGCCGAGCCGTCCTGCGGTAGCAGTGCCGCCCGAGCGTCGCCCCGTCGCTGCGGCGGAGCTGACGCCGGAGTTGCAGCCAAATGGAAGCGCAGCCGTCAACCCATTGGGTGATGCCGCGCCGGCGGCGATCGTCCTTGGCACCAATCCGGTCGCGAACACCGCGGCCGAAGATCAAGCCGCAGAAACGACGCGTTCACGTCGCCGCGGTCGCCGTGGCGGTCGCCGCCGCCGTCGCAACGAAGGTGACCCGGTCGAGGCGACGCAAACCGCTGCCGGCGACGATATCGTGCTGGATTTCGATGACGAAGACGGTGAGTCCGCGAACGCGGCAAAACCGATGCAGGGGGCGCCGGAAACGGCCGTCCCGTCGGCCGGCGCGCCCGCGCCTCAAGCGAGCGTGCCGACACCGATCGCAGCCGTTGTGCTCCCCACCGCTGCCTCGGTGCAGACATCTGAAGCCAAGCCGGCCGTATCGGTGCCGGCAGTGAGCGGGCCGCCGGCTCCGCCACAAATGCCAGCTGCTGCTCAACCAGTCGCGATGCCATCGGCTGCGCCCGTCGCTGCGCCCGCAGTCGCGCCCGTCGAAAGAGTCGTCGCGTCGTCGACGCCAATTCCGAAACCGGTTGTCGCGCCGTCGGATCTGTCTGCCGCGGTACCCGCAACTGCGCCGATTGAAAAAGCAACAGTGCCGACAGCGCCGATGCCGACGCCGATGGTCAACAACGAGTTGCCGTTCGCTCCACCGCCGCCAAAACCCGCGCCGCCATCGCCGCCGAGTCAGCCCGAGCTGAGCCAGCTGCCACCGCGTCCGCGCATGGATCAGCCGCTGGTCACCCCATTGCCGCTGCATGCGCATATTGGGCGCGCGCTGGCCGAGTTGCGCGCCGCCGAGGTTGTACCGGTGCCGCCGAAACCCGCTGCGGCCGCAGCCGCGCATGGCGAATTGGCCAACAAGGACACGGCCGAACCGCCGTCGGCGGCGTAGACATGGTTCTGGGTTGCGCAGCGGCTATCGCGCCGCTGCGCGACCGGTCGCATCATCACGTTATGCGCGTGTGAGCGGCATCCATGAGGCCGTGCAGCGTGGCGAGGTGGGCCAGGGTCACGACATTGTCGATCGCGAGTTTTTCGAACAAGCGATACTTGTAGGTCGCGACCGTCTTGTCGCTGAGTTTCAGGCGCACGCCGATCTGCTTGGCAGTCAGGCCCTGCGCCAACATCATCGCCACTTCGAGTTCGCGCGTGGACAGGTCGCCAAATGGTGTGTCTGAGTTCGCCAGATTGCCCAGCGCCATTTGCTGCGCGACATCGGCGCTCAGATAGCGTCGCCCATCCGCGACCTGGCGGATCGCCCTGACCAGCTCCTCGGCCGGGCAACCCTTGGTCAGATAACCGCTGGCGCCGGCTTCCAGCAGGCGGCGGGGGAATGGCGATTCGCCGGCAATGGTCAGAACGACTATGCGCGTCGGCAGTTTGGCGCGCCGCACGCGTTCGGTGACTTCGATGCCACTCAAACGCGGCATGTGCAAATCAACCAGCGCGACTTGCGGCTGCAGACGCTTGATCAAGGCCAGCCCCGGCTCGCCATCTTCGGCTTCGCCGACGACTTCCATATCCGGTTGCTTTTCGAGAATCATGCGCAATCCGGTGCGCATCAAGGCATGGTCGTCCACCAGCACAACGCGAATCATTCGCCTTCCCCCGAAGACCCCAACGATTCTCAAATTACTGCGCGCGGGCCCGCAATACAAGCCCGGGGCAACAATGGGCTGCGCGCGGCTCTTGTTCCGATGGAATGCGTGCGGGACAAAGATGTCTCATTTGGGATTGACGACTCACGCCTGCGACAGCCCAACCGCTGTTTTCACGCGGGTGCGAGGTCCAGATCTGCATCCACCCCTTTCGCTTGTTCGGCATGATGATCCGCGGCGAGGAGCATGTAGAACGCCGGCACGACGAACAGGGTGAACAGCGTGCCGATCGACAGACCCGTCGCAATCACCAGACCCATCGAGAAACGGCCCGCCGCGCCGGCACCCGATGCAATCACCAACGGAATCACGCCGAGCACCATCGCCGCGGTCGTCATCAGGATCGGGCGCAGGCGCACGCCGGCGGCGTGTTCGATCGCGTCGCGCTTGCTCATGCCGCCGCGTTGCGATTCGTTCGCAAATTGCACGATCAAAATGCCGTGCTTGGAAATCAACCCCATCAGCGTTACCAAGCCGACCTGCGTGTAGATGTTGAGGCTGGAGATCAGGTTGACGAAGATCAACGCGCCGAACAAGGCCATCGGTACTGATACGAGAATCACGATCGGGTCGCGCAGGCTGTTGAACTGCGCAGCCAGCGCAAGGAACACGATGATGACCGCGAACAACAGGGTGGTGGCGAAGCCGCCGGATTCCTGCACGAACTGGCGCGACTGGCCCGAGTAGTCGATCGCATAGCCGCTCGGCGCGGCCTCGTTGAGCGCGTCGCGCAGGAATTGCAGCGCCTCGCCCTGCGACATGCCACTCGCGCCGGAGATCGTCGCCGAATTAAGCTGCTGAAACCGATTGATCGATTGCGGCACGACTTCGCTCTTGAGCTTTGCCACCGTCGAGGCCGGTATCACCGAACCGTCTGGCGCGCGCACGTAGTAGTCGAGCACCTGATCCGGATTCAGACGATCCGCCTGCAGCACCTGCGGGATCACCTTGTACGAACGCCCGGCGATCGAGAAATAGTTGACATAGCCGCCGCCGAGCGCGGCGCCGAGCGCGCTGCCAACGTCCTGCTGGGTCAGGCCCAGCGTCGAAATCAGGTCGCGATCGACGACGACGGTCGTCTGCGGCTTGTCGATCTTCAGATCCGCATCGATAAACCAGAACTTGCCGCTGTCCTGCGCCTTCTTCAGCACCGCCTGCACGACTTCATTGAGGTTCTGGAACGGTTCGGTCGTGTTGATGACGACTTGCACCGGCGCACCCTGCGCACCCGGCAGCGCCGGCAACGCGAACACGAATATCTGCCCGCCTGCGATCGCGCTCCATTTTCCCTGCAGCTCCTGCTGCAACTCGTGTGCGTTCTTGCTGCGCTCGTCCCAAGGCTTGAACAGCATGCCGCCGAAGCCGGTGCCCGGTGTAATGATCTGAAACATCATTTCGTATTCGGGCAGCGCCTTGCCGATCGCGAACATCTGCTGCGAATAGCCGAGCATCTGCTGCGCGGTAGAGTTCGGCGCCGCCTTGAGCTGATAGAACAGAAAGCCCTGGTCTTCCTCGGGGGCGAGTTCCGATTTCGAGGTCATGCCGAGCAGAATCGTCGCGCCGAATAACAGCGCGCCCATCACCACGATGACGGACCATGTCGATAACGTGCCGTGCAACACGCGCTGATAGCCGTGGCGCACGCGTTCGAACTGGCGGTCGATGAACTGCACGAAGCGGCCGCTGTCCTGTTCGGACTTGAAGAAGCGCGAGCACATCATCGGCGACAAGGTCAAAGCGACGATAGCCGAGACGGTGACCGCGCCGGCCAGGGTGAACGCAAATTCGGTGAACAGCGCGCCGGTCAGACCCTTCTGGAAACCGATCGGCACGTACACGGCGACCAGTACGACCGTCATCGCCAAGATCGGCCCGCCGAGTTCGCGCGCGGCGAGCAGGGAAGCCTGCAGCGGCGTCTTGCCCTCCTCCTTCATATGTCGGTCGACGTTCTCGACGACGATGATCGCGTCGTCCACAACCAGGCCGATCGCCAGCACCAGAGCAAGCAGGGTCAACAGATTCATCGAATAGCCGAACGCGAGCATCACGAAGAACGTGCCGATCAGCGACAGCGGCATCGCGATCACAGGAATGACCACGGCGCGCAAGCTGCCGAGAAACAGGAAGATCACGATAGTGACGATGAGCAACGCTTCGATCAGCGTCTTCACGACCTCGTGGATCGACGCGGTGATGAACTTGGTGCCGTCGTAGACGATCTCGCCGGACAATCCACTCGGCAACTGCGACTGGATGTCAGGCATCGCATCGCGCACACGCTGCGCCACGTCGAGAATGTTCGCGTCGGGTGCGACCTTGATGCCGATGAATACGGCGAGCTTGCCGCTGAACGAGACGTTGGCGTCGTAATTTTCGGCGCCGAGCACGACGTTGGCCACGTCCGCAAGGCGCACGATCGAGCCGCCCTTCTGCTTGACCGCGAGCTGCTTGAATTCTTCGACGCTGTGCAGATCGGTGCCGGCGGTGAGGTCGACGCTGACCATCTGGCCCTTGGTCGTACCGAGCGCGGCGAGATAGTTGTTCGCCGACAGCGCCTGGTAGACATCGCTCGCGGTGACGCCGTGCGCGGCCAGCCGCGCGGGATCGAGCCACGCGCGCAGCGCAAACTGGCGGCCGCCGAGAATTTCTGCGGTCTGCACGCCCTGCAAGGCGTCGAGCTTGGGCTTGACCACGCGCGCAAGATAATCGGTAATGCTGTTGGCCGGCAGTACATCGCTGCGAAAACCCATGTACATCGCGTCGATCGTCTCTCCGGTCTGCACGTTCAGCACCGGCTGCTGCGCCTGCGGCGGCAACTGGTTGCGCACCGAGCTGACCTGGGTCTGGATCTGCGTCAGCGCCTTGTTGGCGTCGTAGTTGAGACGCAACGTCGCGCTGATCGTCGACACGCCGCTGACGCTGCTCGACGACAGATAGTCGATGCCTTGCGCCTGCGCGATCGCCTGCTCGAGCGGCTGGGTGATGAAGCCGGCGATCGTCTGTGCGTCGGCGCCGTAGTACGCGGTAGTCACCGTGACCACCGCGTTCTCGGTTTTCGGGTACTGGCGTATCGAAAGATCGCTGAGCGCGCGCATGCCAAGCACGAGGATCAGCGCGCTGACGACGATCGCCAGAACCGGTTTGTTGATGAAGCTGTCGGTGAAATTCATGATGACCTTGCTTCAATGCTCTTGCGGCGTCGGATTCGGGTTGTCCGCCGGTTGCACGCTGTTGTCGATCTTGATCGGCGCACCGTTCTTCAACTTGATCTGGCCGCTGGTGACGACTTCGACGCCGTCGTCCAGACCCTTGACGATGGCGACCTGATCGCCGCGCGTCGCGCCGGTCGTCACGAAGGTCTGCTGCACGACGAGCGCGTCGGCCGGCAATTGCGGACCCTTGCCTGCATCCTTCGCGGGCTGCGTTTTTGCGTCCGCGTTTTTCGCCGCCTCGGCCGCCTGCGCCTTGTCGAGATCGCCTTTCTTCCTGACCACGAACACGGTCTCGCCATACGGGTTGTAGACGACTGCGGTTTGCGGCAGCGTCAGATAGCGTTGCTTGGTGCCGAGGTCGACGTTGACGTTGGCAAACATGCCCGGCGCCAGCCGGCCATCCGGATTGGGCACTTTCGCCTCGACCTGCACGTTGCGCGTGTCGTTGTCGACTTTCGGGCTGATCGCATTGATCTCGCCTTCGAATGCCTTGCCCGCGAACGCGTCGAGCGCCAGCGCGGTTCGCTGACCGACTTTGACTTCGGCCAGATTCTTCTGCGGCAGGAAGAAATCGACGAATACCGGATCGACCTGCTGCACGGTCACGATCGTCGTACCGGAATTCAGATACGCGCCCGGGTTGATCGTGACGATGCCCGCGCGGCCGGCGAACGGTGCGCGCAATTGCTTCTTGGCGACGTTCACCTGTTGCTGCTGTACCGCGGCCTGCTTGGCTTTCAGATCGGCGGCAGCCTGGTCGTAGTCGGCCTTGCTGATCGCCTGCACGGCCAGTTGCTGTTTCGCGCGGCCGAACGTCACCTCGGCCAGCGCCGCGGCGGCTTCGAGCTGATGCAGCTGGGCAACATCCTCACCATCGCGCAATTGCAGCAGTACCTGCCCTTCCTTGACCTCGTCACCGGATTGGACATTGACGCGCGTCACCAAGCCGGCGACATCGAGCGCGAGATCGGCACCGCGCGCAGCGCGCAGCGTGCCGACCGCGCGCAATTCGGGCTGCCATTCCTGGTAGGAAGTCTTGATCGTGCTGACGACGGCCGGTGGCGGCGGCTTCATGCCCGCCATCATCTTCATCACCATCATCACCTTGATGCCGGCGATGGCCGCGATCAACAACAGCACGAGCAGCACCATCACGACCATGCGTTTGGTGGTGCTCCATTTCTTCTTCTCCACGCGCGTTTGCATGCGCGGCTCTCCTTCAGTGTGATTGCGTGACGGGAGTTGCGGCGACACCGGACTTGACGGCATCAGGTTCGGCGCCTTGCTGCCAGCCGCCGCCGAGCGCCGTATACAATGCTGCGGTATCGGCCAGACGTGCGGCGCGTGCCTGGATCAGGCCGATGCGCGCCAGTTGATACTGTCGCGTTGCGTCGAGCTCCTGCAGATAACTCGCCGCGCCGTCCTTGTACTGGATGCGCACGAGTTCGAGACTGTGCGCGGCGGACTGTTCGGCCAGCGCCTGCGCCTGCAGATTCTCGGCATCGAGCTCGAGCGCACGCAGGCTGTCGGCGACGTTCTGAAACGCGGTCAGCACGACGCTCTGATAATCCGCAGCCGCCTTGTCGAGACCGGCCTCGGCCGCGCGCTTCTGCGCACGCAGGCTGCCGCCGTGAAAGACCGGTTGCAGCAGATTCGCGCCGAGAGTCCAGGCCCTGGTACCACCGGAGAACAGGTCATCCGCTTTCAGCGCGCTCGATCCCAAGGTGCCCGACAGCGTGATCTGCGGAAACAAATTTCCCGTAGCGACGCCGACCGCGGCCGTCGCCTGATGCAATTGCGCTTCCGCGGCGCGAATATCCGGACGCTGCTGCGTCAATGTCGACGGCAGGCTGACTGGAACGTCGCGTGGCAACGTGAGTGCATCGAGATTGACCGCGGCGAGCTCGGCTGTCGACGGAAATTGGCCGAGGTACACGGCAAGCTGCGTCTGCGTCTGCGCGAGCGCCTGACGCAGCGGCGGCAGGGTCGCCTGCGCGGTCGCCACCTGGGTGCGGATCACCAGCACGTCGGCCAGCGATTTCGCACCGATCTGATTCTGTTTTTCGACCAGTCCCAGTTCCTTGCCGTAGACGTCGATGATTTCCTGCGTCGCGCGAATCTGCTCGCGTAGCGACGCCTCGCGAAAGCTCGCGGTGGCCACATTCGCGGCGAGACTCAAATACGTGCCTTCGAGCTGAAAGCGCTGAAAATCAGCTAACGCGGATTGCGCCTCGACACCGCGCCGCACGCTGCCGAGCAGATCCAGCGTGTAGCCAACGTTCACGCCGGCGTTGTACAGAGTGAAGGTCGATGGGCCGCTACCCGGCAAGCCGATCGAGCCGAAGCCGTTCGCGTTGCCGCGCGTCGCGCCAGCCTTGGCATCGACCGCCGGAAACAGCGCGCCGCGCGACGCGTTGGCATTCTCCTGCGCCTGGCGCAGCGCGGCCTGCGCCGAAGCGATAGTTGGACTGTGCGCGAGTGCCTGCTCGACGCGACGATTCAACTCGTCGCTGGCGAACGTCGTCCACCAATGCGCCGGGACATCCGCGCCCTGCAGAAATCGCTGCGCATCGCCGGTCGGCACGTTCGCAGCCACGGTCGCCGCCGGCAACGCGTCCTTGCGGTAGGCATCGACCGAAGGCGGCGCCGGCGCATGGAAATCCGGACCGGCGGCGCAACCCACCAGTGCAAGCAAGGTCCCCCAGGTCAGCATGCGAATGTGTGTAACAGCTTGGCCTGCGGCCATAAACAGCGTCCTTAAGCTGTACTTACAGGTTCAATAATAGACGAGCGGCGCTAACCGATCAACGCATTTGTCGTGTCGCATAGCACGCAGCCGGTTTCAGACATTCGCGTATCGTACGTTTCCATTTCTCGATTTCTGAGACTTGGACTATTTTCTGAAACTTCTGAGCAGCTACGGATTGCCTGTGCCGGGATCGGCGCTGCTTCACGAAGCGCCGTCTTGCGGAAGGTTCTGCGCGATGCGCCACAGAACGCCGCTTGGATCGAAGAGCGTGAAGTCTCGCATCCCCCACGGCTGATTTGCCGGTTCGCCGACCTTGACGGCAAAACGAGCGGGCACGCCTGCGGCAAGAATATGCGCGTGCCAGTCGTCGACGTTCTCGACCAGCAAATGCATCTGGAAATTCTTGACGAAGTCAGCCTCGTTGAAGGCTTGCAAGAGAAAGCTCGTTTCTCCATGGCGAACGTAAGCAAGCCCGTCCGATGACCACGGAATCTCGAACCCAAGCGCAAGATAGAACTGCGCCGAAGTCGCAAAGTCGGTGGCAGGCACGAATGCCTTGATTTCGACGGCAGCAAGGTTCATGACGCGAAGAGTCCGGCGACGATGATGATCAGGTGCAGGACGCCGCCAATGCGTGCGTAAAGCTGGAGCGAGATCGAATCGTCGCTAGTGGTCATGCGCTTATCTACTTGTGGAAGGATTCGCGCAGGTTACTGGACCATCCGCGCAGGTGCCCGTGTGCGAAGTCACGCCCACGGAAATTGAGCAACTGTGGGCACGCCGAAGGTGAACTTGGGACCAACGCTTGAGGTAAGCGGCTGCAGCGAAATAGTGATGTTACCGCAACTACTCTGCAGCGCTCCGCTTGAGCGAGTTGCTAGCTCTCAGCTCTATCTTGAGCATGCTGATGGATGTTAGCAAAGAGTCGCGAGACACTTCCCAGTCTTGCCCGGGATCAATGATCAATAGCCACGCTACCGCTCTAACAGCAGCATCCAAGGATGCAAATTCCTGCTTAGTGCGATGCTCGGCAATCCCAATTCCTCTACAAGCGGACAGCCGATTGTGAACTTGATACTCCCAAGCCGAGTTCGCCCGCATAACCACAGCGTACTCGGAAGTTGTATTGGCGTTGCGCGCCTCAGACGCTACATTGCTCAGATGCGACTCAGTATCTCCGACGAGTGCAGTGCAGGACTCCCACGTTTTTTCGGGGTAGGCGCAGCCGGCTAGCCCAAGTGGCAGGAGCAGGAGTGGCAAAAGTCCGACACGCATCATGATCGCGGGGATTAGATCGGCTTAACAAAGCGGCAATGCTAAGTCGGTAATTTCTTGCGTTCTGTATACCGCGTCACGGATGCGGCTCATCCTTGGGCTGGAGGATTCAGGCGCTTGGAGCAACTAACCCCGCCCGCGGCATCCAGAAGCAGGAAACCTAACCTGCTAATTTATTGATTTGGCGGAGAGGGCGAGATTCGAACTCGCGGTCGGATCGCTCCGACGCCGGTTTTCAAGACCGGTGCCTTAAACCGCTCGGCCACCTCTCCGTTATTGCTGTCTTTCAGACTCCATGATCGACCGGCGACGCCGGTTTGACTCCGGGCATCCTGCCCTGCGCCCTGCGGGCCATCGGCTCGCCGATGTTCGCTTCGGCTCCTGCCTCCGCGTTCAAGACCGGTGCCTTAAACCGCTCGGCCACCTCTCCGTTTTGCTCATGTTTCAGACTTCGTGATAGACCGGTGACGCCGGTTTGACTTCGGGCATCCTGCCCTGCGCCCTTCGGGCCATCGGCTTACGCCGATGTTCGCTTCGGCTCCCAGCCTTCGCGTCAAGACCGGTGCCTTAAACCGCTCGGCCACCTCTCCGTTTTACTTAATGTTTTCAGACTTCGTGATCAACCGGCGACGCCGGTTTGACTCCGGGCATCCTGCCCTGCGCCCTGTGGGCCATCGGCTGCGCCGATGTTCGCTTCGGCTCCCAGCCTTCGCGTCAAGACCGGTGCCTTAAACCACTCGGCCACCTCTCCAATTTTCGAGGCGAAGTATACTTGAACGTTCAAATGCCGACCACGTTGTTCTGCACCGCGACCGGCATTCTCTCGGCAAGAAAATCGATCAGTGCGCGCACCGCGGGCAGCACGCCGCGGCGCGAGGGGAACACGCAGTGCACGATGCCTTCGGGCAAGGTCCATCCCTTCAGCAGAATTTCCAGTTCGCCGGCGGCGACGGCGCGTGCGCAGACGCTCTCCGGCAGCAGTGCGATGCCGAGTCCGCTCACTGCCGCCTGGACCATCATCGGAAAATCGCCGCACATCAGGCGCGGTTGGTGTTCGACGCGGTGCACCTGCCCGTCCGGTCCGCTGAGTTCCCAGGTCTGTGTTTCCTGCTCGGCGATGCTGAGCGTGTCGAGGCGCGCGAGGTCTTGGGGATGATCGGGTCGGCCGCGCGTATCGAGATAGGCCGGGCTCGCGACGAGGAACTGGCCGCTGCGGCCGAATGTGCGCAGCACGAGATCGCCATCGGTGTCGAGCTTGAAGCGCACGCGCACGGCGATGTCGACACCTTCGTTGATCAGATCGACGCGCCGGTTGGTGGACAGAATCAGCAGGCGCACCTGCGGATATTTCGCGGCGAACTCGGGCAGGATCGTCGTCATCACATTTTGCGTGAACGAGATCGGGCAGCTGATGCGCACCAGGCCGCGCGGCTCGGTAGTCAACTCCGCGACGGCTTCCTCAGCGGCCTGTGCCTCGGCGATCACGCTCTGGCAGTGTCGATAGAAACGCTGGCCCACTTCGGTGACCGCGAAGCGACGCGTCGAGCGCTGCAGCAGGCGCACGCCGAGGCGCTCTTCGAGCTGCGCAATCCGCCGCGAGAGCCGCGACTTCGGGATATCCAGCGCGCGTCCCGCCGCGGCGAATCCGCCCTTCTCGACGACGATGGAGAAGTAGTAGAGATCGTTCAGATCCTGCACGGCGCACCTCGCATCGTCCCGCCAGCGGAACGCTAGAGCCGATTTTACCCGGCTTATCAAACGAATGTGTTGTCTATAACGTGTAACACCGAAGCGGCCGGCAAGTCCCGTGATCGCATTGAGGACCATTCCCATGAAACTTCTGCATATCGATTCCAGCGTGCTGGGCACGCATTCCGCATCGCGCGAACTGAGCGCGACCGTGGTCAAGACCTGGCAGCAACGTCATCCCGGCGGCGGCGTCGTCTATCGCGATCTGGCGCGCGAACCGCTGGCGCATTTTTCCGCCGAAGTACTCGGCGCACGCATGAACCCGGACGCGCAGCTCAGCGCCGAGCAGCGTCACGATGTCGACGCGGGCAACCGCGCACTGGACGAATTCCTGGCCGCCGACGTGATCGTGATCGGCACGCCGATGTACAACTTCTCCGTACCGAGCCAGCTCAAGGCCTGGATCGATCGCATCCTCGTCGCCGGCACGACCTTCAAGTATTCGGCCAACGGCGTCGAGGGTCTGGCCAAGGGCAAGAAAGTCATCGTCGTCTCCGCGCGCGGCGGTTTCTACAGCGCCGAATCGCCGATGGCCAGCTTCGATTTCCAGGAGTCGTACCTGCGCAAGGTATTCGCCTTCGCCGGAATCAGCGACATCGAATTCGTGCGCGCGGAAGGCTTGAACATCAGCCCCGAGCAGCGCGGCAAGTCGATCGAGTCGGCGCATCACGCGATCCAGAGCGAGTTGCTGGCGGCTTGACCGATCCGCTTCCTGGTCCCCACAAAGCCCGCAGCAATTGCGGGCTTTTTTTTGCTCCTTTTTGCCGTCATTCCGGCGAAAGCCGGAATCCAGCGACTTTGATTATCAACGCGCAATAAAGAAGCGAAGGCACTGGATTCCGGCTTTCGCCGGAATGACGATCCAGGACGGGTTCGACCCGGGGCACCGACCTACGAAATACGTTCAACTCCGCGCATATACGGCTGCAACACCTTCGGCACGCTGATCGAACCATCCGCGTTCTGGTAGTTCTCCATCACCGCGACCAGCGCGCGACCGACCGCGACGCCGGAGCCGTTGAGCGTATGTACCAGTTCGGGTTTGCCGGTTTCCGGGTTGCGCCAACGCGCCTGCATTCGCCGCGCCTGGAAGTCGGTACAGTTCGAGCACGAGGAAATTTCGCGATAGGTGTTCTGTGAAGGCAGCCAGACTTCCAGATCGTAAGTCTTGGCTGCGGCGAAACCCATATCGCCCGTGCATAGCAGGACGCGCCGATACGGCAGCTCCAGTTTCTCCAGCACGACCTCGGCGCATCGCGTCATGCGCTCGTGCTCCTCGGTGCTTTTTGCGGGAGTGGAAACCGTCACCAATTCCACTTTTTCAAACTGATGCTGGCGGATCATTCCGCGCGTGTCCTTGCCGTGGCTGCCGGCCTCGGCGCGAAAGCATGGCGAGTGTGCGGTCATGCGCAGCGGCAGTTTTTCCGCATTGACGATTTCGTTGGCGATGAGATTGGTCAGTGAGACTTCGGCGGTCGGGATCAGATAACGTTTGACTTCGCCAGCGATCGCAAAAAGATCTTCCTCGAATTTCGGCAACTGCCCCGTGCCCCGCATCGTTTCCGGATTCACCAGCAGCGGCACATTGCATTCGAGGTAGCTGTGCTCGCCTGTGTGCAGATCGAGCATAAATTGCGCGAGCGCACGATGCAGTTGCGCGAGCTGGCCGCGCAGCACGGTAAAGCGTGCGCCGGAAAGTTTCGCGCCCGCATCACCATCGAGCCAGCCGTGACGCGCGCCGAGATCGACATGATCCTTGACCGCGAAATCGAATTGGCGCGGCCCGCTCGTACCGGGGACGTTCCACTTGTGGATTTCGACGTTCTGCGTTTCGTCCTTGCCCTGCGGCACAGATGCATCAGCAAGATTGGGGATGCCGAGCGTGACGCGCGCAAGCTCCACCTGAATCTCGCCAAGTCGGTGTTCGTTGTCCTTGAGTTTGTCGCCGATGCCGGCGACTTCGGCCATCAACGCGCTCGTGTCCCCGCCCTTGCCCTTGGCCATGCCGATCGCTTTCGAGCGCGTATTGCGCAGGTTCTGCAATTCCTGCGTTTCGACCTGCACGGCTTTGCGCTGCGCTTCGAGCGTTTCGATCGCGGCCTTGTCGAGTTCATAGCCACGCGCGCGCAAGCGTTCGGCAGTCTCGTCAAGTTGCGTGCGCAGCAATACCGGGTCGAGCATGTGGATACTCAAAAAAAGAAAGGGCGCGGATTATCCCGCGCCCCTGCTTGCGCCGCAATGCGGCGGTGTCGTCAGCGGCGGCGGCGGCGACGTCCGAGCCACCAGGCGATGGCGATACCGGCGAGCAGCCAGCCGACGCCTTGTTCGATCAGGTTGCCAAGCATGAAGTCGGGCGGGAAGCGATACCAATTCCACTGCGGCACGATATTCTCCATCCAGCCAAAAACTCCGAAACCCACGCTGCCGAGCACGCGCTCGCCGAACGTCCATGTGGTCGCGCCGAGCAGCAGCGCGACGATCAATGCGCCGAGAAAATCGCTGCCGAATTGCTTGGCCAGATTCGGACCCATATTGGTCATGTCCTGACCGGCGCTGCTGACGACGACGAAGGCGAACGGATTGGTTTTGGTCTTTTCCGAGTAGGCCTTGACCGTCGGCACATCGCTCATCTTGGCCGGGTCGATACTCGGCAGCATATAGATGCCTGGTTGCGGCAGGCCCGTCGCCACCGCCTGCAGCACCACATCCTCGTTCACCGGCAGACGCATGCCCATTTCGCCTACCGGCAGCAGCATATGCGCGACGAATTCCCACAGGAAAATCACGATGGTGCCCAGCAGCGCGGCAAGGAATACACGCACGAGATTCTCCCCAGTGGTCTACGGTCGCGCGACGCTAGCGCGACAACCCGGCAACCGCAAGCCGCTGCGCAGCATGAAGGGTCAGAAATTCCACGCGAGGATAACGAAACACGGATATTGCTTTTCTCCGTGTTCTTCGTGTCCTCCGTGGTTCAATCTCCGCTTTGGACTTGCTCGACCGCGCCGACCCAGAAGCGCAACAGAAACGCGGCAAGCAAGGCGCAGCCCGAGCCGAAGACGAACGCCGCCATTGGCGACAGGGTCGCCCATAGCCAGCCGAACAGCACCGAGGCCGGCAGCAGCAGGATGCCGACGACGAGGTTGTACCAGCCGAACGCCGTGCCGGATTGCGTGCGCGGTACCATGTCTGCAACCAACGCTTTTTCCGCACCCTCGGTTGCGGCAAGAAACAAGCCATAGCCGGCGAACATCGGCCACAGCAGCCACGGTGTCGCGCTCATCAGGCCGAACAGCAGATAGAAGACCGCGTAAATCGCCCAGCCGCCGACGATCAGCGTGCGCCGGTCGAGCCGGTCCGACAGCGCCGACAGCGGTGTGGAGAATATCGCAGCGACCAGTGAAACCAGCGCCCACAAGATCGGCACCTGTGCGTCGCTCAGGCCAAGGTCTTTCGCACGCAGCAACAAAAACATGTTCGACGAGTTGCCGAGCATGAACAGGCCGAGCACAATCAGGTAGCGCCGGAATTGCGGCGGAAATTCGCGCAGGTTCCAACTGAATCGAAGCGGCGTCGCACTGGGTTTGATCTCAGGCTCGACGATGGCGAACGACAGCCAGAGCACGATCAGTGCCGGCACGATCGCCGCGAACAGGACGTGGCGCAGCGGCATACCGAGCGCGAGCAAGGCCGCCGCAATCAGCGGGCCGATTACCGCGCCGAAATTGTCCATCGCGCGATGGAAGCCAAAGGCAAGGCCGCGCTGATCGGGCGCAACGCTGTGCACCAGCAGCGCGTCACGCGGCGCGGTGCGCAGCCCCTTGCCGACGCGATCGGCGACGCGGCAGACAAGCACGCCGAACCAGCTCGACGCGAACGCGATCAGCGGCCGCGCAAGCCCGGCGATGCCGTAGCCGGCGACGACCCAGTATTTCACCTTGCGCGTGCGATCGGCCATCACGCCGGCGACGAGCTTGAGCAGACTTGATACCGCCTCGGCGATGCCTTCGATCAGGCCCAGCGCCCTGGGACCGGCCATCAGCACGCTGGTCAAATACAAGGGCACCAGCGGATAGATCATGTCGCTCGCGCTGTCGTTGACCAGACTGATCAGCCCGAGCAGCCACACCGTGCGCGGCAGGCGCCGGATCGCCGCGATCATCCGCCCTCGCCTTTCTTCGCCTGCGCCTGCGCGCGCGCTGCACGGATCGAATGCAACTTTTCGCGAATCCGGCCTTCGAGTCCACGCTCGGTCGGCTGATAGAACTCGCGCCCGGCGAGCGCGTCGGGCAGGCATTGCTGATCGAACGCGATGCCGCCTTCGACATCATGGTCGTAGCGATATTCCTTGCCGTAGCCGAGCCCCTTCATCAATTTGGTCGGCGCATTGCGCAAATGCAGCGGCACATCGAGTGTGCCGGTTTCGCGGATCACGCTTTGTACTTCGCCGAACGCGGCATAGGCGGCATTGCTCTTGGCCGCTATCGCGAGATAAATCGCGACTTCGGCCAAGGCCAGTTCGCCTTCGGGTGAGCCGAGCCGCTCGAACGTATCCCAGGCTTCGAGCGCGATTTGCAGCGCGCGCGGATCGGCCAGACCGATATCCTCGATCGCCATGCGCGTGAGCCGGCGCGCGAGATAGGCCGGATCGACACCGCCATCGAGCATGCGCGTGCACCAGTACAGCGCCGCGTCGGCGTCGGACGAGCGCACCGATTTATGCAGCGCGGAAATCTGATCGTAGAACTGTTCGCCGCCCTTGTCGAAGCGGCGCGTGCGGTCCGCCAGCACCTGGGTCAGCGTCGCCTCTTCTATACAATTATCCTTTGCCACATCGTCAGCGATTTCGAGCAGGGTCAACGCGCGCCGCACATCACCATCGGCAGCCTGCGCGATCAGAGCCAGCGCATCGTCGCCGATCAACAGGTGCTTTTCGCCGAGGCCGCGCTCGCTGTCGCCCAACGCGCGCTTGAGTGCGGCGACGATCGCGTCCACCGACACCGCGTCCATCACGTGCACACGGCAGCGCGACAGCAAGGCGGAATTCAATTCGAACGAAGGATTCTCCGTCGTCGCGCCGACGAACAGGATCACGCCTTTTTCGATATGCGGCAGGAATGCATCCTGCTGCGCCTTGTTGAAGCGATGCACCTCGTCGACGAACAGCACGCTGCGTTCGCCCTGGGCAAAGCTGACTTCGGCTTCGGCCAGCGCCGCGCGCACATCGGCCAGGCCCGACAGCACGGCGGAAATCGCGCGGAAGCGCGCGTTGGCGTATTTCGCCAGCAGCAACGCCAGCGTCGTCTTGCCGCAGCCAGGCGGCCCCCACAGGATCATCGAATGCACGTGCCCGGCTTCGATCGAACGGCGCAGCGGTGCGTCGGGTCCGAGCAGGCGTTGCTGACCGACAATCTCGTCCAGAACGCGCGGACGCATGCGCTCCGCCAGCGGTTTCAGCGCCTGCGATTCGCTGAAAAGTTCGGACGACGGGGAGGGTTTGCGGCGCGACATACGCGCATCATACGCGATGCGTTTGGCGCGACCGCCCAGACTGCGGCCCGCCGCGAGCATGCGGGCCGGCTATAATTGCGCCCCATGTCGAGCACCGCTTCCACCTCATCTCTCTGGAATTTGTACGAACCGAAGTTGTGGACGGTTCTGCGCCGCGGCTACCACCTCGATGATCTGCGCCATGATGCGTTGGCCGGATTGACCGTCGCGATCGTCGCGTTGCCACTGGCGATGGCGCTGGCGATCGCCTCGGGCAGCACGCCGGAAAAAGGCCTGCATACGGCGATCGTCGCCGGATTTCTGATTTCGTTCCTCGGCGGCTCGCGCGTACAGATCGGCGGCCCGACTGCGGCATTCATTCCGGTCGTGTTCAACGTCATCGACAAATTCGGCTACGGCGGCCTGATCCTGTGCACGCTGCTGGCCGGCTTCATGCTGATCGCCGCAGGCATCCTGCGCCTCGGTACGCTGCTCAAGTACGTCCCGAAACCGGTCGTGACCGGATTTACTTCGGGCATCGCGGTCAGCATTTTCGCGAGCCAGGTGAAAGACCTGCTCGGCCTGCGCATGGGCGCGGTGCCGGCCGAATTCTTCGCGCGCTGCAAGGCTTATTTCGTGCACCTGCCCGACCTCACGCCCGCGGCGCTCGCAATCTCGGTCGGCAGCGTGGTCGTGATCGCGATGCTGCGCCGTCGACGGCCGCTGTGGCCCGGCTTTCTGATCGCAGTCGCGGTCGCCACAGCGTTGTGCATGTTGTTCGCGTTGCCGGTCGAGACGATCGGCAGCCGTTTCGGCGGCATTCCCGCGGCGCTGCCGCAGTTCGCGATTCCGCACATACCATTCGAGCGCACGACCGAACTGTTTCCTAGTTCGTTCACGATCGCGTTTCTCGCCGGCGTGGAATCCCTGCTGTCCGCGGTCGTCGCCGACGGCATGATCGGCGCACGCCATCGCTCGAATGCCGAACTCGTCGCCCAGGGCTGCGCGAACATCGGCTCGGCATTGTTCGGCGGCCTGCCGGCCACAGGCGCAATCGCACGCACCGCAACGAACATCCGCGCGGGCGGGCACACTCCCGTCGCCGGCATGCTGCACGCGGCGTTTCTGCTCGTGTTCATGCTCGTGCTGGCGCCGCTGATGCGCTACGTGCCGCTGGCCGCGCTCGCGGCGGTGCTGCTGATCGTCGCCTGGAACATGGCCGAGATCGAAAGCTTCCGCCATCTGATGCGCGGGCCGGTCGGCGACCGCGTGGTGCTGCTGCTCGTTTTCACGCTGACCGTGATGTTCGACCTCACCGTTGCGATCGAAGTCGGCCTGGTGCTCGCCTCGTTCCTGTTCATGCACCGCATGAGCGAAGTGGTCGCGATGCAATCGAATATTTCATTGCTCGACGAGGATCGCGTCGACACGAACGACATGCCCGATCCCGACCAGCGTGCGCGCCTGCCCGCCGGCGTCGAGGCGTTCCAGATTTCCGGGCCGTTGTTCTTCGCGGTCGCCAATCGTCTCGACGATGTGCTCAACCAGTTTCCGGTCGCACCGCGCGTCTTCATCCTGCGCTTGCGCCTGGTGCCGCTGATCGACAGCAGCGGCGTGAGTGCGCTGCGCGAATTCATCAAGCGCTGTCAGCGCAACGGCACGCGCGTGATCTTGTCGGGTCTGTGCGAACAGCCGCGGCGCATACTCGCGCAGATGGAGCTGCATCCGGACGGCAAGCAGTTGCGCTTCGCCGACGATTTCGCCCAGGCGCTGCAGTTCGCGCGCGACGATATCGAATCTACTGCTTGAGCGGATGCACCTCGGCGGCCGGCGTCGGATCGCCGATCACGTCGACACCTTTGGGCACGCTGAACTTGAACGCGTCACCGGCGAGCTTCGAATTGCGCTGCCAGTTGGCGAAGACGATTTCCGTACTGTTTCCCAAAGTATCCTTGAACGCCATGCGCGCAAGACCCGAGGCATTGAAGCCAAGGTCGGCATATTCGAATTGCGGTTCCTTGTCCCTCGACTTCAGGCGCAGCCAGACCAGGCCATCGTGTTCGCCCTGTTCGCTGGCGGTGAAATCGCGATCGAGCTGGGACAAGTCGGTCAGCACGGTCAGCGGACTGTGGCTCTCTTCCGTGCCCTGCGCACGCACCGTGACCTGCTCAAGATCGGGATCGTAAACCCACACCTTGTCGCCATCGGCGATGATCAACTGCTTGAACGGCGCCGTCGTTTCCCAGCGGAACTGACGCGGCGCCTTCAACGCCAGCGTGCCGCGGCTGGTCTTGCCTGCGCCGCCATTCATGTCCAGCACATGCTGCTCGAAACTCGCCGAGATCGACTTGAGGTCTTTCGAAAACGCGTCGAGGTGCGCACGCGCGCTGTCGGCAGCGGATGCGGCAACGGAAACGACCAGCAGGATCAGGCATGTAATCGTACGCATGCAAAACTCGTTGTGGAGAATGGCTGGAGGATTATCCGCGCGGCTTCATGAACCGCCGCCGGCATCAGTTTGCAGCTGGCGATGCGAGATTGCGAAGCACGTGCCGAAGTACGTGCTGGCGAAGGCGGCCCGAAATTTTACCCAGGCGCTGCGCGTCACGCGCATCTATAGTCGCCATCTTGGTCGGACGAATCACCGATGCGGCGGGCAGGCCCGCCATTAGCAGATTCAGAATCCCGATATCGCCACCCCACCCGCGATTCTCCGCGCTGGTGATCATCAACACCCAGACGAGTCCATGTTCCTGCTGCAAGCGCGGCTCGGAAATGACCAGAGCGGGCCGATGCTGTCGTGTCGCACGATCCGTATAGGGAAACGGCACACGGACGACATCGCCCGGCTCAAAGCTTGGCATAGGCGCGGCGATCGGCTTCGCTGGCCCATTCCCCGAACGTGTGGAACGGGTCGTCTATCGGCGCGGTCTCTTTCTTGGCCAGGGTGACGCGATCGCCCTTGATCTCGTAGACGATCTCGTCGCCCTCGCGCACGCCAAGCGCCTTGCGCACCGGCTGCGGCACGGTGGTTTGCGCCTTGCTCGTCAGTTTGCTCGAAATCATGCGCGCAGTGTAAGGAAATTCCTTACTGCACGCAAGTCGAACTTGGCAAACCCGATCTGGAAAGTGGGCGCGGCTGCTTTGGACCTAACTACAAACATTTACGCTCGTTACAGCTCCGGCGGCGGGGGCGCGAGCACTTCGCGATTGCCGTTATGCTGCGGCGGACTGACGATGCCTTGGACCTCCATCATCTCGATCAGGCTCGCGGCAAGGCTGTAGCCGATCTTGAGGCGTCGCTGCACGCCGGATATCGATGCGCGGCGCGACGCGGTGACGATCGTGACGGCCTGGTCGTAAAGTTCGTCGGAATAGCCATCGCCTTCACCAGGCGACTGCACTTCGGCAATGAATCCGTGCTTGTAATCAGGCATGCTCTGACTGCGCAGATGACTAACGACCTTGTGGACTTCCTTGTCCGCACACATCGCAATGCGAGCAAATGAAAGGGTTGGTCTTGTATCGCCGATCCGGCTGTCCATATTGCGTCTGATGCAAATAGCGCCCTCTCCGTTTTAAGCATTTGGGGCATTTCGGACGGCCTAAAACAGTCACAACGAAAATAGCAACCAGCGTGATCCCGATAATGACGATATAAAGTGCGGGATCACCGCGCATGATTTTCAAACCTCCGGCGGTGGCGGTGCCAACACTTCGCGGTTGCCGTTGTGCTGCGGCGCGCTGACGATGCCCTGGGCCTCCATCATTTCGATCAGGCGCGCGGCGCGGTTATAGCCGATCTTCAGGCGCCGCTGCACGCCGGAGATCGATGCACGACGCGACTCGGTGACGATGGCGACCGCCTTGTCGTAGAGTTCGTCGGTGTCGCCATCGGCGTCCTCGTTGTCTTCCGGCAAGCCCGATTCGCCGACCACGCGGCCATCGCCGAGCGATTGCACCTCGCCGACCACGCCGGCGATGTAGTCCGGCTTGCCCTGGCTGCGCAGATGCTTGACCACCTTGTGCACTTCCTCGTCGCTGACGAAGGCGCCGTGCACGCGCTCGGGTGTCGCCGTGCCGGGCGGCAGGTAGAGCATGTCGCCGTGGCCGAGCAGCGCCTCGGCGCCGCTCTGGTCGAGGATTGTGCGCGAGTCGATCTTGCTCGACACCTGGAACGCGATGCGCGTCGGGATATTCGCCTTGATCAGGCCGGTGATCACGTCCACCGACGGCCGTTGCGTGGCGAGAATCAGATGCACGCCGGCCGCACGTGCCTTCTGCGCCAGACGCGCGATGAGTTCCTCGACCTTCTTGCCGACGATCATCATCATGTCGGCGAATTCGTCGATGATGATGACGATGTACGGCAGCGGTTCGAGCAGCGGCGCGACCTCGTTGGGGAAATCCGGCTTCGGCTGGAACAACGGATCCGACATCGGCTGGCCCGCGTCCTGCGCGTCCTTGACCTTGCGATTGAAACCCGCGAGGTTGCGCACGCCGACAATGGACATCAGCTTGTAGCGCCGCTCCATCTCGGCCACGCACCACCGCAGTCCATTGGCGGCATCTTTCATGTCGGTGATGACCGGCCACAACAGATGCGGGATGCCTTCGTAGACCGACAGCTCGAGCATCTTCGGGTCGATCATCAGCATGCGCACTTCGCGCGCCGTGGCCTTGTACAGCAAGCTCAGTACCATCGCGTTGACCGCGACGGACTTGCCCGAGCCCGTCGTGCCGGCGACCAGCAGATGCGGCATCTTGGCCAGATCGACGACCACGGGACGGCCGCCGATATCCTTGCCCAGCGCGAGCGCCAACGGCGATTTGGTGCTGTCGTATTTTTCCGATTTGAGGATTTCGGACAGATACACGACTTCGCGATTGGCGTTGGGGATTTCCAGACCGATCACCGATTTGCCCGGAATCACGTCGACCACGCGCACGCTGATCACCGACAGTCCGCGCGCGATGTCCTTGTCGAGATTGGAAATCTGGCTGCCCTTGATGCCCGGTGCGGGCTGCAATTCGAAGCGCGTGATGATCGGGCCCGGATGCGCGCTGACCACCTGCGCGTCGATGCGGAAATCCTTGAGCTTGAATTCGACCTGGCGCGACAACGCATCCAGCGCTTCTTCCGAATAACCCTTGACCTGCTGCTGCGGCTCATCGAGCAGCGACAGCGGCGGCAGATCCGATGAGGCGATGCCGGAAAACAGCGGTATCTGCTGCTCGCTCTCGGCGCGCTTGCTCTTCTCGATCGGCGCGAGGGTGGGTTCGATCTTGAGCGGTTCGCGCCGCGATTGTTTGACCGTGTCGACCTTGCGCACTTCCTCGCGCTCGAAGCGCGCAGCGCGCGCGACGCGCACGTCCTCCACTTTCTTCGCGCTTGTGCCGAGCCAGCCGAACATGAAATACACGCCGCGGCCGATCGCATCCATGAGCTTGAACCACGACAACCCCGTGGCCAGCGTGACGGCAATCAGGAACAGCGCGAGCAGGAATAACGTCGCGCCCGGAAAACTGAAGCCGCGCATCAGCGGATTGGCGACTGCTTGGCCGAGAATGCCGCCTGCCTTGGCCGGCAGCGCGTCGGATCCGTCGAAATGCAGGTACGCCAGACCGCTGCCGCCGATAAAGAACGCAACCCCACCGATCAGACGCAGCGCGGGTTCCAGCGCGGAATCCGAATCGTTGCCACGATCGCGGAACAACGCCCAGCCGACTCCGAGCAGCAGCAGTGGAAATGCATAGGCGAGATAGCCGAACAGGTAGAACACCAGGTCGGCGATATACGCGCCGATCCTGCCGCCGATGTTGTGCAACTTGCCGGTCGCGGAGGTTGCGTGCGACCAGGCTGGATCCTGCGGGCTATAGCTCGCCAGACAGGCAAGCAGATACACGACCAAGGTCAGCAGCGCGATGATCGCAACTTCGCGCAAGACGCGCTGCATGACCGTGACCGACCCCGTGCCCGATTTGGAGAGAGTGCTTCTGGATTCGCGCGCCACCGCGTGATTCTACCTTAAGTTAGTCCATTAACAGTTTGTTTTTGAGAAATATTTCTCAAAGCTTCATGCCTTTCAGCGCCGGATGAATAATGTCGCCGCTCTCGACGTTGATGCCACTCTTGAGCGGCACGAATTTGCGCCACTGCTTGTCCGCAGCCAAACGCTGCACGTACGGCAGGATCGCCGCACAGATTGCTTCGGACGCGGTCTGCGGTACGGCGCCCGGCATATTGGTCACCGCGAAATGAGTCACGCCATCGACCAGATAAGTCGGATTCTTGTAGGTCGTCGGCCGCGAGGTCTCGAAGCAGCCGCCCTGGTCGATCGAGATATCGACGAGCACGCTGCCCTTCTCCATCGTCTTGACCATCGCACGCGTGACCACGTGCGGCGCCTTCGCGCTCGGAATCAGCACGGCGCCGATGACGAGGTCGGCCGAGGCGACTTCGCGCGCGACATATTCCTCGTACGGGTACAGCGCGGTAACGTTGGGCGCGAGGTTCATCATCTCGCGCAGGCGATCCTGACGCTTTTCGAACACGATGACGTTGGCGCCACCGGCCGCAGCCAGCTCCGCCGAATTGCGCCCCGCTGCGCCCGCGCCGAACACGACGACCTTGCCGCGTCCGGTCGACGGCAGACCGCCAAGCAACTTGCCCTTGCCGCCGGCCGGCTGATGCAGCAGATGCGTGCCGATCTGCACCGCAATGCGTCCGGCGATGATCGACATCGGTGCGAGCAGCGGCAGCGAGCCGTCGGCTTCCTCGACCGACTCGAACGCGATGCCGGTAAGGCCGATATCGAGCAGACGCTGGGTCAGCTTCGGATCGGGCGCGAGATGCAGATAGCAGAACAGCAGATGATCCTTGCGCAGATATCGCAGGTCGCCAGAGATCGGCTCCTTGACCTTGACGATCAGTTCGCCGACTTCGTAGAGCTTTCTTGCGGTCGGCATCAGTGTCACGCCGACACGCGTGTACTGTTCATTGGAAAAACCGCTCTTCTCGCCCGCGCCTTCCTGCACATAGACTTCGTGGCCACGGTGCACGAGATCCGCGCAAGCGGCGGGCACGAGCGCGACGCGCCCTTCCAGGGTTTTGGTTTCCGACGGAACGCCAATACGCATACGGTTCTCCGAAGATAAGGGATGACGGACTTGAACTTTGAACTTGAATCCGCACGCGAGGCGCCCCATGCTTCGGGTTCCCCTTTTACGCGCGTCTCAAAGGCCGCTTCAGTAGCGAGAATTATACATGAGCACTCCCAAGCATAGCCGCCTGATCATTCTCGGCTCCGGTCCCGCCGGCTATACCGCTGCGGTCTATGCCGCGCGCGCGAACCTGAAACCCGTACTGATCACCGGCCTGCAGCAAGGCGGCCAGCTGATGACCACGACTGACGTGGACAACTGGCCGGGCGATGTCGAGGGTCTGCAGGGACCGGCACTGATGGAGCGCATGCTGCAGCACGCGGCGCGTTTCGAAACCGAAATCGTGTTCGATCATATCCACACCGCCGAATTGTCGAGCAAGCCGATCCGCCTCGTTGGCGACAGCGGCGAATACACCTGCGACGCGCTCATCATTGCCACCGGCGCTACCGCGAAATACCTCGGCATTCCGTCCGAGGACAAGTTCAAGGGTCAGGGCGTGTCGGCCTGTGCGACTTGCGACGGGTTCTTCTTCCGCGATCAGGAAGTCGCGGTGATCGGCGGCGGCAACACCGCGGTCGAGGAAGCGCTGTATCTGGCGAATATCGCCAAAAAAGTTACCGTCGTGCATCGGCGCGACAAATTCAAGGCCGAGAAAATCCTGCAGGACAAGCTCTTTGCGAAGCAGCAAAGTGGAAAAGTGGACATTGTCTGGCACAACTCTGTCGACGAGGTGCTCGGCAACGACAGCGGCGTGACCGGTCTGCGCCTGAAGAACGTGCAGGACAATTCGACGCGTGAGCTGACCATCCACGGTATGTTCGTCGCGATCGGGCACACGCCGAATACCGCGCTGTTCGACGGTCAGCTGCATATGAACAACGGCTACATCAAGATCAAGGCCGGCCTCGAAGGCGGCGCCACTGCGACCAGCGCGCCAGGCGTATTCGCCGCAGGCGATGTGGCCGACCAAGTCTATCGTCAGGCCGTGACCTCGGCCGGGTTCGGCTGCATGGCGGCGCTGGATGCGGAGAAGTATCTCGATAAATTAGGGTTAGCTGGATAGGCGTGCCCCCAGCTATTGCTGCCCTGCTCGTCATTCCGGCGAAAGCCGGAATCCAGCACTTTGTTTCCCATGGACGCGAGAAAGAATGGAAGACACTGGATGACCAGCTTCGCTGTTGTAAAGCAATTCCGGCTTGCGCCGGAATGACACGTGAGTAAGTCTTCGGCAACCCTACCGAATGACAATCAATTTCCAAGCCCGCTTCCACTCCCGCCTCGATGAAATCGATGCGGCCAAATGGAATGCGTTGCTAGCGGACGACAATCCGTTTCTCGCGCACGCCTTTCTGTCCGGGCTCGAACAAACGGGTAGCCTGCGCGCCGAGTACGGCTGGCGCGCCCATCACCTGGGTCTGTATAAAAATGCAGAATTGGCCGCCGCCGCGCCGCTGTATCTGAAGCGCAACTCACACGGCGAATACGTGTTCGACTGGTCCTGGGCCAGCGCCTACGAACGCGTCGGCCTCGACTACTATCCGAAGCTGCTCGGCGCCATACCCTACTCGCCGGTCAATGGCGCACGTCTGCTGGCCGGATGCGGCGCCGATGCGGCGGGGTTGCGCGGCCAGCTGCTCGCGGCAATCGTTGCCGAGATCAAGCGCGCCGGCCTTTCCTCCGCGCATATCAATTTTGTCGATGCCGCCGATGCCGAGGCGCTCGAACAGGCGGGCTGGATCCCGCGCTTCGACTGGCAATTCCACTGGACAAACGCACCGGTCGAAGCCGGCGGTTGGCGAACCTTCGACGAATTTCTCGCCGCGCTCAGTCACAAGAAACGCAAGAATATCCGCCATGAGCGCGCGCAGGTCGCGCAGGCCGGGATCGTCTGCGAGTTGCGTCACGGCGACGAACTGAGCGTCGACGAGTGGCGCAGCATCCATCAACTGTATCTGCGCACGTTTGCCGAACGCGGCAATCATCCCGCGCTGACCGAAGCGTTCTTCCGCCACCTCGGCGCAACGATGCCGCGCCAGGTGATCGTCGTGCTGTGCAAACGCGGTGATGCGCTCGTTGCAATGGCGCTGCTGTTACGCTCGTCTGACACGCTGTACGGCCGTTATTGGGGCAGCGACGAAAACATTCCCAGCCTGCATTTCGAAGCCTGCTACTACCAGGGCATCGACTACTGCCTGCGTCATGGCCTGAAAATCTTCGAGCCCGGCGCGCAGGGCGAGCACAAGATCGCGCGCGGGTTTCTGCCGACGATGACACGCTCGTTCCACTATATTGCCGATCCGCGTTTCCGCGCCGCGGTGCGCGAGGCGCTCGCGCGCGAGGGCGAGGCCCTGCTCGATTATCGCGAAGAGCTGATGGCGCATTCGCCGTATGCGCATCAGTCGCCTTGTGGCCCAGGGGTACCCAACCCTCCCCTTGAAGGGGAGGGCTCATAGTGATTCGGATTCCGATCCTGCATGCCGGACTGCGCGAGGCATTTCCACCAGTGCACAGCGCATTCGACGAGCCCAACGGCCTGCTTGCCGCCGGTGGCGACCTGTCGCCGCAGCGCCTGCTCGACGCCTATCGTCACGGCATCTTTCCCTGGTACTCGACCGGTGAGCCCATCCTGTGGTGGTCGCCCGATCCGCGCATGGTATTTGCGACCGACAAAGTACATGTTTCCACAAAGTTGCAGCGTTGGCTGCGCACCTGCGCATGGACGATCCGTGCCGACACGGCATTTGTCGAAGTGATGCGCGCCTGTGCGGCGCCGCGTGTGCAGCAGCCGGGCACCTGGATCACGCCGGCGATGCTCGACGCCTACACGACGCTGCACAAACTCGGACATGCGCATTGCGTCGAAGTCTACGACGACACCGCCCTGGTCGGCGGCATCTACGGCGTCGCGGTCGGCCGCATGTTCTTCGGCGAATCGATGTTCAGCGCGCGCACGAACGGCTCCAAGGTTGCCTTGGTCGCGCTGTGTCGCGCGTTGCGCGAATGGGGGTTCCCGTTGCTCGATGCGCAGGTCGCATCGCCGCATCTGGTCTCGATGGGCGCATTCGAGGTCCCGCGCGATCGTTTTGTGGCGACGGTCGCGACGCGTGTCGCACAGGCGGGAATCGTCGGCTCATGGCGCGATCGGCTGCCGATAACGCAGGCCAGCGGCCTCGTCTGATCCACGATTTCGCTTCCCGTACCCGCGCGAACGTGGCAGAATCCCGCGCCTTATCGGTACTTGTGCGTTCCTCGTTGAACGCAAAGATCAAAAAGCGGCGGTCCTTGGCTGCACTTGGGTTTGATTTGTTGCGTTCATCCCTGAACGCGAAAGTCACGAAGCGTCCATCCCTGGCCGCACTTTTCAACTAGAAGCGAATGGCAAAAGACGATCAAATCGAAATGGAAGGCACGGTGCTCGACACCCTGCCCAACACCATGTTCCGCGTGCAACTCGAAAACGGCCATGTCGTCACGGCGCACATCTCCGGCCGCATGCGCAAGAACTACATCCGCATCCTGACCGGCGACAAGGTCAAGGTCGAAATGACGCCGTACGATCTGACCAAGGGTCGCATCACCTACCGCATGAAGTGACGCCACGATGGCGTAAGTTGTAGGCTGGGTTGAGCGTTAGCGAAGCCCAGCAGAAACTTCATGGGATTGGCGAACCGCTGGGCTTCGCTGACGCTCAACCCAGCCTACGAACCTAGGCCGTCCACGATCTGAGCCGCGATCAAACCACCACCGGCAACTTCTCGTCCGCTTCCACGCGCACATCGAGCTTGCCGTCCACGACGCTCAGATAGACGCGACCACCCTCGTCGGCGAGCTTGCCAAACAGCAGTTCGTCGGCGAGCGGGCGTTTGACGTTTTCCTGGATCACGCGCGCCATCGGCCGCGCGCCCATCTGCCTGTCGAAACCGTTCTCGGCCAGCCAGCGGCGCGCCTCAGGATCGACGTGCAGCACGACGCGCTTCTCGGTCAATTGCAGTTCGAGTTCGATCAGGAACTTGTCGACCACGCGCAGGATGTGCTCAAAATCGAGCGAGGCGAACTGGATGATCGCATCGAGACGATTGCGGAATTCCGGCGAGAACGCGCGGCGCACGGTTTCCATCGCGTCGGTTGCGTGGCTCTGTTCGACGAAACCGATGGATCGCCTCGCGGCCTGCGCCGCTCCTGCATTCGTGGTCATCACCAGAATGACGTTGCGGAAATTCGCTTCGCGGCCGTTGGTATCGGTGAGTTTGCCGTGATCCATGATCTGCAACAGGATGTTGTACACGTCCGGATGCGCCTTCTCGATCTCGTCGAGCAGCAGCACGCAGTGCGGCGTCTTGACGATCTTCTCGGTCAACAGGCCGCCCTGGTCGAAACCGACATAGCCCGGAGGCGCGCCGAGCAGGCGCGATACCGAATGCGATTCCATGTATTCGGACATGTCGAAGCGCACGAGCTCGATGCCGAGCTGCATCGCGAGTTGCCGCGTGACTTCGGTCTTGCCGACGCCGGTCGGACCAGCGAACAGGAAGTTACCGATCGGTTTGTCGGGCTGTCCAAGGCCG
>NZ_DATBQK010000110.1:0-1644 GCF_036560865.1 Rudaea sp. | reverse complement strand
GCCTTCGCGCTCACACTCGCGATGAGCATGCCGGGCGGCTGGAATATCGACATGGGGCGCTTTGCGCGCGAGAACCGCCCGCCCGGCGAATATCTGGCGATGAGTTATTACCAGATCTGGTTTGCCGCGCTCGAACTGATGTCGAAGGAGCGCGGGCTGGTGGCAGACGACGAGATCGAAGCCGGGCACTCCTTGCATTCGCCCAAGCTGGTCAAGCGCGTGCTGTCGCCCGATGACGTGCTGAAGGTGCTGCATCGCGGCGGGCCGACCGAGCGCGATACCAACACCAAGCCTGCGTTCGATCTCGGCAACAAAGTGCGGATGAAGAATATCAATCCCCCCACCCACACGCGGTTGCCGCGTTATGTGCGCGGACACATCGGCACGATCGAGCGCGTGATCGGCTGCCATGTGTTTCCGGACAGCAACGCGACCGGCGCCGGTGAGGATCCGCAATGGCTCTACACGGTGTGCTTCGATGGCCGCGAGTTGTGGGGTGCCGACGGCGACTCGACTTTGACAGTATCGGTCGACGCATGGGAACCGTATCTGGAGCGCGCGTAATGGCGATGGACCCGCGCTCGGCGCTGCGCGTCGCGATCTCCGTGCCGGGCGTACCGCGCGACGCCGACGGGCTGGTATTCCGCGAGCCATGGGAAGCGCAGGCCTTCGCCATGACGCTGGCGCTTTATGAACGCGGACTGTTCACGTGGCCGGAATGGGCGGCGGCGCTTAGCCAAGAAATCAAGCGCGCACAAGGCGCCGGCGACCCCGACACCGGAGAGACTTACTATTCGCACTGGCTGGCCGCGCTGGAGAAAATTGTCGCGGAAAAAGGCGTTACGACCCACGACGCGTTGCACCGCTATCGCGATGCGTGGGACCACGCCTGCGACTGCACCCCGCACGGGCAGCCGATCGTGCTGCAGCCGTCCGATTTTGATGCTGTGGACGGCTCCTCCACCGGCACGTGAGTGCCATGAATGTGGGTGCTTTTAAGGCCCGCATTATTCAGAGGAGCCCAGCATGCAAACGGTCACGACTATCGGTCTTGATATCGCCAAGTCGGTATTCCAGGTTCACGGCGTTGATGCGCAAGGCAATGTAATTGTGCGCCGGCAGTTGAAACGCCGCTATGTCCTAACGTTTTTTGAGAAGTTGCCGCCGTGCCTGGTCGGCATCGAGGCCTGTGCCTCATCGCACCATTGGTCGCGCGAGCTCAAGGCGCTCGGCCACACCGTGCGGCTGATGCCACCGGCCTACGTAAAGCCCTACGTCAAACGGCAGAAGAATGATGCCGCTGATGCCGAGGCGATCTGCGAAGCAGTCACCAGAGCCAACATGCGGTTCGTCGCGACCAAGACCCCCGAGCAACAGAGCTGCCTGATGCTCCATCGCACGCGCCATCTGTTCATCCGCCAGCAGACCGCGGTGATCAATGCGACCCGCGCTCATCTTGCCGAGTTTGGGATCGTGGCGCCGGTCGGCCGCAAGGGTGTCGAGGAGCTGCTCGATGTCGTTGCCGATCCAAATGACAAGCGGTTGCCCGAGGTTGCACGGGTGTGCCTAGCGGCTCTTGGAGTTCAGCTTCGTAGGCTGAAGGAGAAGATTCTGCAGTTCGATCGTCTGATAATGGCCTGGCAT
>NZ_DATBQK010000109.1:0-26558 GCF_036560865.1 Rudaea sp. | reverse complement strand
GATCCGCAGGGCAACGCGACGATGGCGTCGGGTATCGACAAGCGTACGGCGCGTCCCACCGGTTGCGAAGTGCTGCTCGACGAGGCGCCCATCGAAACCACGATCGTGCCGACCCAGGCCGGTTTCGATCTGTTACCCGGCAGTCGCGACCTGACCGCCGCGGAGTTGAAGCTGGTCGATATGCTCGCGCGCGAATCGCGCCTGAAGGATCAACTGGCCAAGCTTGGCGAGCGCTATCACACGATCCTGATCGACTGCCCGCCGTCGTTGCACCTGCTCACGATCAATGCGCTCACCGCCGCGCACGGCGTGCTGATTCCGGTGCAATGCGAATATTTCGCGCTGGAAGGTCTGTCCAGCCTGCTCGATACGATCAAGGCGGTGCGCACGCGGCTCAATCCGGACCTGGAAATCGACGGCCTGCTGCGCACCATGTTCGACGTGCGCAACAATCTGGGCAACGACGTCTCCGCCCAGCTGGGCAAGCATTTCGGCGACAAGCTGCTGCGCTCGATCATCCCGCGCAATATCCGACTTGCCGAGGCGCCGAGCCACGGCTTGCCGATCAATCTGTATGATCGCGAATCGCGCGGCGCAATCGCCTATCTTGGACTCGCCGGTGAGATCTTGCGCCGCGAGCGCGCAGCGCAGTCGCCGCCCGTGCCTGCCGTCGCATCGCTGCGGGTAAGTTAGACTACGCGGCCTAATCAGATTTTCGAAAGCGAGATCAAACATGGCAGCGGCAAAACGGCGCGGCCTCGGCTCGCGCGATCTGGACGTTCTGCTTGGCGCGGGCGATACGCCTGACACAGGCGGCGACGATCTGCGCGCATTGCCGATCGACCGGATTCAATCGGGCAAGTACCAACCGCGGCAAGTGTTCGACGAAGAGCGGCTGGCGGAGCTCGCCGCGTCGATCAAGGCGCAGGGCTTGATCCAGCCGATCGTCGTGCGCACGGTCGGGCCGGCACGCTACGAAATCATCGCCGGCGAACGGCGCTGGCGTGCGGCGCAGCTTGCCGGCCTGCGCGAGATTCCCGCACTTGTGCGCGAAGTGGCCGATCCAGCCGTCGCCGCGATGACCCTGATCGAAAATATCCAGCGCGAGGAACTGACCGCGCTCGAAGAAGCGCACGCGCTGCAACGCCTGATCGCCGAATTCAAGCACACCCACCAGCAGGTCGCCGACGCGATCGGTCGTTCGCGCGCGTCGGTGTCCAATCTGTTGCGCCTGCTCGACTTGCCCGACGAGATCAAGCGCATGCTCGATGAGCACCAGCTCGAGATGGGCCATGCGCGCGCGCTGGCCGCGCTCGATCCGGCGCTCGCGATCGGACTTGCGCGGCGCGCCGTCGCGCATGGCTGGTCGGTGCGCGAGCTCGAGGAAGCCGCGCGCAAGGCGCAAACCCTGCCGCAGGGCAAGGCGAAAGCGACCGCGCGCGATCCGGATATCGTCGCGCTGGAACGTGAGCTGGCGGAGAAACTCGCGGCCAGAGTGAGCATCCAGCACGGCAAGGGCGGGCGTGGCAAACTGGTGATCGGATACCACAGCCTCGACGAGCTGGACGGCATCCTCGAGCGCATCCGCTGAAATTCGATGTGAAAGTTTCGTGACGTCAGGCCGGTCATGTCCCCAGTGAGCAGCAAGCAGCGACAGTTCGACGCCCTGGTACGCGGCTATTCGGGCGATCTGTTCCGTTATGCCTACTGGCTCTGCAGCGAGGAAGCGCTGGCGCACGACCTGGTGCAGGAGACTTTTCTGCGTGCCTGGCGTTCACTGGACAGTTTGCGCGAAACCGGCGCGGCGAAAGCGTGGTTGATCACGATACTGCGGCGCGAGCATGCGCGTTTGTTCGAGCGCAAGACGCCGCAGCTGGTCGATGTGGACGAAGTCGACGTGGCCGACGAACGCGAGGCGCTGACGCCGGAGGCGGCAGGCGAGGATGCGTTGATACGCGCGGCAATGCATCGGCTCGATGCGAAATATCGCGAGCCGTTGCTGATGCAGGTGCTCGGTGGATTTTCCTGTGAGGAAATCGCACGCGAGTTGAATTTGACCAGTGCGGCGGTGATGACCCAGTTGTTCCGCGCGCGGCAGAAATTGAAGGCCATGTTGAACGGCGACAAGATCGAGGCGGAAGTATATGAACTGCGTTGAATTCCGACGCCATCTCGGGGCGGATCCGCAATCCAATGCGGTCGAATTCGTGCGCCATCGCGCCGAATGTCCGCGTTGCGCGGATGCGGCCGGGCGCGCAGTCGAGTTCGATCGCAACCTGTTGCGCGCGCTGAATATCGAGGCGCCTGCGCAGCTCGCCGATTCCATCCTGCTCGCGCAGGCTACCGACGAACGGCGTCGTCGCGTGACGCTGCGCCGTCGCGGAACTATCTTCGCAGTCGCCGCCTCGTTGGCGCTGGCGATTGGTCTGTTCGGCATGCGCGTGGACGCCAAGCCGCTGTCGACCCTCGCGGTCGATCATCTGAGCGCGGAGCCCTTTGCCTTGGCCACTACCGCGCCGATACCGGACACTGATGTGCGCAACGCGTTCGCCAAGCGCGGCGTCGCTTTGGACAAGGTTCCGGCAGGCGTGAGTTACGTGCAGTGTTGCCCGGTTGGACGCTACCTGTCGGTGCACATGGTGATGCCGGAGCAAGACGGTCCGGTAACGGTCTTGTATGTGACCAACGACATTGCCAAGCAGCGCCAGGATTTCGTGCGCGGCGGCTGGCTTGGACGCAGCGTGCCGATGGGACATGGCACTCTGGTTTTGCTGGCGAAGAGCAGCAGCAAGTTCGACCATGTCGAGGCTGTCTGGAGCGAGGCCTTCGCGACGGCTCCGGCAAACGGCCGAGGTTGATTGAAAGAGAGCCGCTTTGCTTCAACTGAATACGAATTTTGGGCCGCGCCCCAGCTTGAATCGTTCCATTCGACCCCTTCCCCGCCAGCGGAAGCGGTGAGCTGGCGTGTGCACAGGGTGTGCTGACGCAAGGTAAACACTTCGATCGAAAATGCTCTAGCCGGACGCCCTGGGTATGCGTTGGCGCGGGAGCTGCACGCGTTGGTGGCGGGCGATTGCGGCGCAGGAATGGCCTGCACACGCCACGTTTCCCGTAGCGCCACCCGCATATTGACAGCGGGGTCTGGCGGTCCCAATATAATGTATTCGAAATACATGTTAATGGGGAAACGCCCAATGAACATGCAGGACGAAGTGTGGATCATCACGCTGATCGGGGTGGGGCTGGTTGCGCTGGCCTTTGTCTGGGTGATCGTGCAGTCCGCCAGGCCGCCCGGTCCGCAACAGGTGCATGAGAAAGCACATGCGCTTCGACGCTGGTGGTTCCTGGCCTTGGTAGTGCTTGGAATCGGCATCGCCTGCGCCACCTTGAGGCCATTTCCCATAGCCGACCAGCAAACGAACGCGCAATCCGCGCAGATCGTCGACGCGATCGGGCGCCAGTGGTCGTGGCAGTTGAGCCGCACCCGGGTCGATGCGGGGATCCCGGTGGAATTCGATGTCAGCAGCGGCGACGTCAATCACGGCTTCGCGATCTATGGCCCGGACAATCGCATCCTCGCCCAGACTCAGGCCATGCCCGGCTTCACCAATCGGTTGCTGTATACCTTTACACAGCCAGGCAAGTACCGGGTGCTGTGCCTGGAATATTGCGGACTGGCGCATCACAACATGGTGGCCGAGTTCGAGGTGGTCGCGGCAGCCACGGGAGTGCAGCCATGAGTGCGACCGAGCTGTATCCGACCAGCGAAACGCTGACGCGCAACGAGCGCATCGTGCTCAATTTCTACGTCATCTCGGCTTTGCTCGTATTCCTGCTGCTGATGCTGTTCGGCTTGACCATGCGCATGGCGCAGGGCAGCTGGATTAATATGCCACCCGACGTCTTCTACCAGATCATGACGGCGCACGGCGCAGGCATGGTGGGGACGATCGGGTTCGCATCGAGTGCGGTGATGTGGTTTTTCCTGCGCAAGTACGTACGCCTGAGCTTGCCGATATTCGCAACGAACTACGTGCTGTTCATGCTCGGCGCACTGACCATCCTGGCAGCCGTCTTCATCGGCCGATATGCCGGTGCATGGACATTCCTCTATCCGCTGCCGGTGCATGCGATGAACGTGTGGAGTCCGCATGCGGCAGCTGCTTTCATGCTCGGCTATTTGCTTATCGGTGTCGGCTTCCTGCTGTTTTACCTGGATGCGATGCGAGCCATCATCCGCGTTTATGGCAATCTCGGGCATGCGCTGGGCCTGCAGTGGCTGTTCGGCGGAGAAATCGACCCATTGCACCCGAAAACGGTGGTTGCCGGCAGCATGGTGGCGATCACCAATTCCATCGGCATCCTCGCCGGCGCGATCGTCCTGGTGATGTGCCTGATCAACATTTATTTCCCGTCGGTTGGGCTGAATGCGCTGCTGGTCAAGAACCTGACTTATCTGTTCGGCCACATGTTCATCAACGCCAGCATCTACATGGGAGTGATCGCGGTCTATGAGTTGCTGCCACGCTACAGCGGCCGACCATATGCCATATCGCGCCCGTTCCTGTGGTCATGGACGGTGAGCCTGGTAATGGTGCTGATCGTCTATCCACATCACCTGATGATGGATTACGCCATGCCGCTGTGGATGCTGGTGATGGGCCAGATCGTTTCCTATTGCGCCGGTTTGCCGGTGTTTACGGTGACGGCCTACGGCGCCTTGACCAATGTTTACCGTTCCGGAATGCGCTGGACGCTGCCGGCCCGGCTGCTCATGCTGTCGATGTTCGGCTGGGCCGCGGGTATTGTCCCGGCCATCATCGACGGCACCATAAGCGTCAACGAAGTGATGCACAATACACAATGGGTGCCGGGCCATTTCCACTTCTATCTGTTGCTGGGCGTGCTGCCGATGGTGCTCGCATTGATGTATCACCTGGTCGGCAGTCGCGCGCAGGGACCGGATCGCGCCATCGACCGGCTGAGCTTCCCGGTGTACGTGATCGGCGGCCTGGTATTCGTCTTCGCATTCCTTGCCGCCGGTCATGACAGCGTGCCGCGGCGCTATGCGGTGCATTTGCCGGCATGGCAGGGCTACGATCAGGTCGGTTCGATCGGCGCGATCCTGCTGATTGCGGCAATGCTGTTGTTTGCCATCCGCATCATCGGTGGTCTGCTCGGGTCGTCTGGTAATGCCGATCCTGCGCACTCTGCTGGCTAGCCTGGCGCTGATCCTCGTCGGTGGCGCTGCGCTTGCCGCGGCCACCGGCCGGTTCCGGGCATTCACCACCGAAACCGCGCGGCGCATCGAGGTGCGGGAGCATCCACTCGAACTTCCCGCGGTGGCGCTGGAGACTGCCGCCGGCACGCGGATCAACCTTTCCGACTTGCGCGGGAAATGGCTGCTGGTCGACTTCATCTACACCCGCTGCCCGACTTATTGCGTCGCGCTCGGCGGCGAGTTCGCGCAGCTTCAGGACCGACTCGCCGGACCGCTCGCGCAGGGCAAGGTGCAGCTGCTCAGCATCAGTTTCGATCCCGATCGCGATACGCCGCAGCGGCTCGCGACGTACCTGAAACTCTTCCGCGACCGTGGCGAGGGCTGGTTGGCCGCACGGCCCATTGATCCGCAGGGGCTCGCACGCCTTGAGCAGGCCTTCGGCATCACCGTCATTGCCGATACGTTTGGCGGCTACACGCACAACGTCGCCATCCATGTCGTCGATCCGCGCGGCCGCCTGGTCGAAATCCTCGACGTGGGCAATCCGGATCTGGTCGCACAGGCCGTGCTGCAGAGAACGAGCCCGTGATCGCGCGCCCGGAGTATCGATCCTTCCATAGCGCGGCACTACTTTTCCTTGTGTTGCTGGCGCCACCGGCAAGGCATGCGCTCGAGACGAGCATGACCGCGCACATGCTGGTGCAAATCCCGCTACTGGTGGTGGTGGGATGGCTGCTGGTGCCGGTGCTGCCCGCGAGGGTTGCGGCGACGACGGCGTACTGGAACCATCGCGGCATCACCGGCCTCGTGTTGGCAACTCTCGCCGGCGCTTTCTGGATGCTGCCGCGTGCGCTCGATGCGGCCATCACCGATCCGCTGGTCGACGCCGCCAAATACCTGTCGATACCCGTGTTGATCGGCCTGCCGTTCGGGCTGAGCTGGCCGCGCGCGGGTTTCATCGTCAGAGGTGTATTCCTGCTGGAATTCATCGCCACGTTTTTCCGCCTGGGCTGGCTTTATTTGATCTGGCCCGATCGCTTGTGCAACAACTATCTGCTCGGCGATCAGCAGCGTCTTGGCCACTATATGGTCCTGATCGGCGCGGCGCTGTTTTTCTGGGTCGCCGGCACGCTGCTCTGGGGGCGCATGGATTCGTTCACGCAGGCGCGGCCACCGTCGCCGCGTACGGATGCCGGCACGTAGAGTTGATTTCGGCGTCGATAGTTGTCACTGTCCACGTGGATTCCGGAATCGATCGTCATCATGCAACTGATGCGTTTTACCGACTACGCGCTGCGTGTAATGCTGTTCGTCTGCAGGCAGCGCAATCGCGTCTGCACCATGCGCGAGATAGCGGCGTACTACCGCATTTCGCGGGAACACCTGCGCAAGGTGATCCACAAGCTGGCCAAGCTGGGTTACCTGAATACGTCGCGCGGCCGTGGTGGCGGCATTACGCTGAAACCCGATCCGGCGAAAATACGCATCGGCGACGTCATCCTTGCGATGGAAGAGGATTTGAGCATCGTCGATTGCCATGCCTTGGGGTGTGTGCTCCAGCCAGGATGCTCGCTCAAGACGGCGTTGAACCGTGGCAGCCGCGCATTTATCGCCACCCTGAACGAAGTGACGCTCGCCGACCTGCTCGGCAACACGGAAATGAAACGCCAGTTCAGGGTCGTCGACGCCGGCAAGCACGCATAGACCGCCCGCGGGGCAGCACTCGCGGGTGCGTTATACTTGCGCTTCCGGGCAAAATCGCTCTTCTGCTCTGGAAACTCCAACAACGCGCCCGTAGCTCAGATGGATAGAGTAGTGGCTTCTAATCCGACCAGCGATAATCGGGCTTCGTTCGACGCGCCACCTGTCGGTTGCCGCAGAAGTTGACGGCGAGTTGGGGCGTCAACTCAGCTGACCAGGATTGCGTCCGATGCCCGATTTATCCGTCGTCGTGCCGGTACACAACGAGCGCGACAACATTGTTCCGCTGCTCACCGAAATCGCGACCGCACTGCGCGGCAAGGCCGATTTCGAGATCGTCTATGTCGACGATCTGAGCCGCGACGACACCTTGGCCGTACTCAGCGCGGCGAAAGCGCAGTTTCCCGAGTTGCGGGTTTTGCGCCACACCACGCAGAGCGGGCAGAGCACCGCCTTGCGCAATGGAATCAAGGCAGCGCGCGGGACCTGGATCGCGACCCTCGACGGCGACGGCCAGAACGATCCTGCCGATATTCCGAAACTGCTTGCCATGCGCGACGAAGCGCAACGCAGCGAATCGGATCGGGCGATCAAGCTGTTCGCCGGCTGGCGTGTGAACCGCAAAGACACCGGCAGCAAGCGCTGGGCATCGAAAGCGGCGAATGCGATTCGCAGCCGCCTGCTGCGCGACGAAACGCCGGATACGGGCTGCGGGATCAAGCTGTTCGAGCGCGCCACATTTCTCGATCTGCCGTACTTCGACCATATGCACCGTTACCTGCCAGCCCTGGTACAACGCGCCGGCTGGCAGGTGCGCAGCGTACCGGTCAACCACCGCGCGCGCGGTGCGGGCGTGTCCAAATATAACAATCTCAATCGCGCCCTGGTCGGGATTTCCGACCTGCGCGGCGTGTCCTGGCTGATTCGCCGCTGCAGGCGTACGGCGGTCGAGGAAGTCTGAAAACCCGGCTGTCCGAGTTGCGGCAAGGGCCTGATTCTGCTCTAATATGCGGCTCGCTGCGTCTCAGTGGCGAATCCAGCATCCGCTGGGCCGAATCCGCTCTGGCTAAGAGCGGCAGCAAATATCACGAGGTACGTATGGCCAAGGTCTGCCAAGTAACCGGCAAGCGCGCGCAGTCGGGCAACAATGTGTCGCATGCCAACAATAAAACCCGGCGCCGTTGGCTGCCGAACCTGCACGAGCGTCGTTTCTGGGTGCCGAGCGAGAAGCGCTGGATCAAGCTCAAGGTTTCCACCAATGCCCTGCGTACCATCGACAAGAACGGCATCGAAACCGTTCTGGCCGAACTGCGCGGCCGCGGCGAAAAAATCTAAGGAGAACTCTCATGGCATCCAAGCGCGATAAGATCCGCCTCGTCTCCTCCGCGGGCACCGGTCATTTCTACACGACCGACAAGAACAAGAAGACCACGCCGGACAAGATGGACATCAAGAAGTACGATCCGGTCGTGCGCAAGCACGTGGCGTACAAGGAAGCGAAGATCAAGTGACGCAATGGCGCGTTCACGCAGCCCGCGAACGCCTTTGCCATTGCGTCATCCCGGACGCCGCGCAGCGGTGATCCGGGATCCAGGGATGTATTTTTGCGATCGTCCGTGATCGCAGTATCAAGAAGCGGCCATCCTTGGCCGCACTTCTCATCAAGAGCAAAAACCCGCCGCGAGGCGGGTTTTTTTCTTCTTGCTCCAACTCTCTTGTCGTTGGGCAGAAAAAGCTGGATCCCAGCGTGCGCTGGGATGACGAGCGAGAAGCAATTCAGCGCAACTTCTTGAGCGCCGGTTCCAACACCACCCACACATTGTCGAGCACCCTTGGCTCGCCCGCAGCCTTGGGATGCAGGCCATCGTCCTGCATCAGATCCGGATTGAGCGCCACGCCATCGAGCAGGAACGGCACCAATGGCGCATTGAATTCCTGCGCGAGGCCCCGATACATCTCTCTCAAGCCGTCGCGATATTGCGGCCCGTAGTTGATCGGCAGTTCGATGCCGAGCACGACGCTGCGTGCACCGGCGTCGCGGATCGCAGTCAGGATGTGCTGCAGATTCGTGCGAATCTCGGCGAGCGGCAGGCCGCGCAGACCATCGTTCGCGCCGAGCTCGACGATGACCAGCGCGGGTTTGGCGTCGGTCAGCAATTTGGGCAGGCGTGCGCGCCCGCCGGCAGTGGTTTCGCCGCTGATACTCGCGTTGACGATGCTGCGCGGCATCGCGTGTTCTTGCAGGCGCAGTTCGAGGAGATGCACCCAGCCGGCCTCGGGTGCTATGCGATGTGCGGACGACAGTGAGTCGCCGAGTACAAGAATGGATGTACGCGCGGCGGATTGCTGCGCCGCCGCCGGAGTTGCCGCCGGCGACAAGTTTGTGCTCAAAACCACGAACAACAAAACCAGGAAATTTTTCAGCATGAGCGAAGAGATCGCGATCGAGATTGGCAACGAGGCCATCGGTGCCGACAAGGTTAGCAAAACCGTGGATGGGCCGGACGGCCGCCTGACTATCCTCGAAGACGTGAGTTTCCGCGTTGCGCGCGGCGACAGTCTCGCGATCGTCGGCGCTTCGGGTTCGGGCAAGACCACTTTGCTCGGTCTGCTCGCCGGGCTCGACCGGCCGAGCGCGGGCTCGATCGTGCTCGCCGGCGAGAAGCTCGATGCGCTCGACGAAGAAGCGCGTGCACACCTGCGTCGGCGCCGCGTCGGCTTTGTGTTCCAGAATTTTCATCTGCTGCCCGCGCTCAATGCTGAAGAGAATGTGATGCTGCCGCTCGAACTCGATGGCCGTGCCGATGCGCGTGAGCGCGCGGGCGATGCGCTTGCGCGCGTGGGCTTGGCGGCGCGCCGGCATCATTATCCGGCGCAGCTTTCCGGCGGCGAGCAGCAGCGCGTCGCACTCGCGCGCGCGTTCGTGCACGCGCCCGAGATCTTGTTTGCCGACGAACCGACCGGCAATCTTGATCAGCGCACCGGCGCCGTCGTCGGCGATCTGCTGTTCGCGCTCAATCGCGAACACGGTACGACCCTGGTGCTCGTCACTCACGATGCCAATCTTGCTGCGCGCTGCGCACGTCGGCTTGGCCTGATCGCGGGCCGTATCGCGGACGCCGCGACTGCATGAAGCTTCCGATCTCATGAAACCTCTTGCGTTCGCCGCACGCAGCCTGCGCCGCGAGTTCCGCCATGCCGAACTTGCCATGCTGGCGGCGGCGCTGGTGCTCGCCGTGGCCGCGCTTACCGCGGTGGCGACACTGGCCAATCGGGTCGAGCGCACGATCGTCGCCTCCGCGGCGGAACTGATCGGTGGCGATCTTGGTATCGCGGCCGGCCGCGCGCTGCCGCCGGCGCTGATCGAGGCCGCGCAGCAGCGTGGACTCGCAACCACACAGGTAGCCGATTTCCCGAGCGTCGTGTTCGCCGGCGAAGCGAGCCGCCTTGCCGATATCCGCGCGACCGATGCCGCATTTCCGTTGCGCGGCGTGCTTGCGGTGCGCGACGCGCATGGCGCCGAACAGATCGTGCATGCGCCTGCACCCGGATCGGTCTATGCAGAGCCTGCCGTGCTTGCCGCGCTGGCGCTGAAAGTCGGCGACCGTCTGCAGATCGGCGGACGCGATCTGGTCGTCGAGGGCGAGATCACGCGCGCGCCGGACAGTGCCAATCTGTTTCGCCTCGCGCCACGCGTGCTCATGAATCTTGCCGATGCCGAATCGATTGGCTTGCTCGCCGCTGGCAGTCGTGCGCGCCATCGGCTGTTGGTAGCCGGCGACGAGCGCACGGTTGCCGATTTCTCAGCGGCGATCAAGTCGACGCTGCCTGCCGGCGCGGAAATCACCACGGTCGAGGATGCACAGCAGAATCTGCGCGGTGCGTTCGAGCGCGGCGGCAGTTTCCTGCGTCTGGCCGCCTTGCTCGCCGCGCTGCTGTCGGGCGTCGCGATCGCGCTGGCTGCGCAGCGATTTGCGCGACGCAAGCGCGAGGAAGTCGCACTGCTGCGCTGTCTCGGCGCGCGGCGCGGCGAAATTCTGCTCGCGCTGCTGCTCGAACTCGGCCTGCTCGCGCTACCGGCCTGCGTACTCGGCGTGCTGGTCGGGTTGGCGCTGCAGCAGATCGTGTTCGTGCTGGCCGGGGATCTGCTGCCCGGCACGACGCCTTCGATTCCGTTGGAACCTTCCTTCGCCGCGTTCGCGGTCGGCGCCGCGGTGCTGTTCGGTTTTGCGTTGCCGCCGCTGCTGCGCCTGCGCGACGTCGAACCGCTGCGTGTGTTTCGTCGCGATCCCGATCCGCGCGCGGGCCGCTTCGACGCGTTGTATCTGTTGCCGGTCGTGGTCGCGGGGGCATTGATCGCAAGCGGTGCCGGCGACGCGCAATTGGCGCTGACGCTTGCGCTAGGCTTCGCCGGCGTGGCCTTGCTGACCTTGGTACTCGGCCTGATCCTGCTGCGCTTCGTACGCAGCGCGGGCGCGCGACTACCCGCGGCGTTGCGTTTCGGTCTTGCCAATCTTGCGCGGCGCCGGACTTTGAGTCTGTTGCAGGCCGGCGCGCTCGCGCTGAGTCTCACGGCCTTTGCGGTGCTCGCCGTCATCGGACCTTCGTTGCTCGCCAGCTGGCGTGCGGAGCTGCCGGCCGACACACCGAATTATTTCCTGATCAATCTGCAGACCGGGCAGCGCACGGCAATGCAGCAGCGCCTGTCCACGCTCGGCGCGCAGAACATCAATGTGCTGCCGCTTGCAGTTGGCAAACTCGTGGCGATCAACGGCAAGACACCGAAGGCCGAAGACTTCGCCGATCGGCGCGCGGCGAACTGGATCAACGGCGAGGTGCGCGTGTCCTGGAGCGTCGACCTGCCACCGGCGAATCGCCTGCTGCAAGGCCGCTGGTTCGACCCCGCCGCGGACAAGCCGCAGTTGTCGATCGATCAGATGTGGGTCGACATGTTCGGCATGAAGCTCGGCGATACCATGACCCTGCGCGTGGGTGAACGCGACATCGACGCAGTAGTGACCAGCATCCGTGGCGTGCGCTGGGATTCGTTTCGCGCGAATTTCTTTCTGATGCTCGATGCGCGCACCGGCGATGCGCTGGCGCACAGTTACATCGCGAGCTTTCATCTGCCGGCGGCGACTCCGCTTGCCTCGTTGTCGCGCGACTTTCCGAACGTCTCGCTGATCGATCTCAACCAGATTCTCGACCGCGTGCGCGAGATCGTCGGTCGCGTCAGTCGCGCCGTGGTCTGGGTGCTCGGCTTCAGCCTCGCCGCAGGGCTGCTGGTGCTGCTCGCCGCACTGGCCGCGACCGCCGACGAGCGCCGCTTCGAGGCCGCGCTGCTGCGCACGCTCGGCGCGCACTCGTCGCAACTGAGCGCTGCGGTACTCGGCGAGTTTGCCGCGCTCGGCATCGTCGCCGGGGGCATCGCGGCGCTCGGCTCGGCGGCGATCGGCACCGCGCTCGCGCGGCGCGTGTTTCATTTCGCCAGCTATCTGCCGCCATTCGCAGCGTTGCTCGCGGTTGTCTTTGCCGCCGCCGTGCTCGTCGCACTCGCCGGCTGGCTCGCCACGCGGCGCATCGCGCGTGCGGCGCCGATCACGGTGTTGCGGCGCGGCTGATCGGCGCGGCGGGTGTGTGGTGGGATTTGTTCTCGCGAGCAGAACGCAGTCAAACAAAAACCCGCCGCAGCGGGTTTTGTCGGGTTCGGTTGTCACTCAATCGTTCACGCGCGCGCCGGTGCGAGCGCATAGCCGCGCAGGCGCGCAGCGAATGCGGCCAGCGTCTGAATACCGCTCGCCTCGGCTTCACGGCACCAGTCCTGCAGATTGCTGAGCATGGTTTCGGCGCCGCCATTGCTGCGTTCGAGCACGCCGGCGAGGCGTGCGCGGAAATCGCAGACCGTGCGCAGGGTCGGGCGGTTCTCGATCAGCGACTGCAGGCGTTCGCGCGAATGCGCATCCAGCCAGCGGCCGCCGTTGCCGAGCGCCTTGCGCAGCGCGCGCGGAATGGCCTTCAGGCCGGCGCCGGCACTGGCGGCTTCCTCGCGCAGGGTCGGCGCGATCACGCTGCGGAAATAATCGGTCATCACCTCGAAGCGATGCGAGAGCACGGCCTTGATCGTTTCCGCGTCCGGCAGCTGCACGTTCGCGCGCACATCGAGCGATGGCGCAACGCGCAAAACCTTGGCCAGTCCGAGCATCTCAAAACCACGGATCGCGACCCAGCCGATATCGAACTCGAACTTGCGCAGCGCGAACTTGGCCGAGCTTGGAAATGCGTGATGGTTGTTGTGCAGTTCTTCGCCGCCGATGAAGAAGCCCCACGGCGTGAGATTGGTCGCCATGTCGGCGGTTTCGAAATTGCGGTAGCCCCACCAGTGACCGACGCCGTTGACCACGCCAGCCGCCCAGAACGGAATCCAGACCATCTGCAACGCCGAGATCGCCAAGCCCCAGATACCGAACAGGGCGATATTGACGATGAACATCAGGGTCGGGCCCCAGTACGCATGCTTGGCGTACAGGTTGCGCTCGATCCAGTCGCTGGGCGTGCCCATGCCGTATTTCTCGATCGCGGCCGTGTCGTACGAGGCGACGCGATACAGATCGACGCCTTTCCACAGCACGGTCTGGATGCCGAAGAACTTCGGGCTGTGCGGATCTTCCTCAGTTTCGCACTTGGCGTGGTGCTTGCGGTGGATCGCCACCCATTCCTTCGTCACCATGCCCGTGGAAACCCACGACCAGAATCGGAACAGGTGCGCCAGCACGGGCTGGAAATCCACGCCGCGATGGGTCTGGCTGCGATGCAGATAGAGCGTCACCGTGAAGATCGTCAACTGGGTGACGATGAAGAAATAAATGACTTTGACCAGCCAGGTTGTTTGCAACAGCCCGCCGTTCAGAAAATTGAGTATGGTTTCCATCGATTCGACCGTAAATTATCCCCGCCCCGAGCCGTTTACTATACGTGAGCCGCAGGGCCCGCACCAGTGAAGCCGGGCTTGCTCGGCCGCACTTCGGGATGGATTTCGCGATCGGCGGCGCATTTTACGGATTACTAACAACTCGGCGGTGGTCGCTGGCGTTCAGAACTGCCAGCGCTGGCACAATGGCGCATGCCTGAACTACCCGAAGTCGAAACCACACGGCGGGGGATTGCCCCACATCTCGTTGGCCGGCGGATTGAAGCCGTCATCGTGCGTCAGCCGCGTTTGCGCTGGCCCGTGCCCCGGCAGCTGCGCGAGCGACTGCCCGGGCAGCGCGTGGATGCCGTTGAGCGGCGGGCGAAGTATTTGCTTGTGCACACTGTCGCGGGCAGCGCACTCCTGCATCTGGGCATGTCCGGGTCGTTGCGTGTACTGCCGGGCGGCACCGTCGCGGGCGCTCACGACCATGTCGACTGGCACCTGGATTCCGGACGCATCCTGCGCTACACCGATCCGCGCCGTTTCGGTTGCCAGCTCTGGCAGGCGCCCGGAGCGCCGCACAAACTGCTGGCCGGACTCGGGCCCGAGCCGCTGGGCGAGGAATTCGACGGCGATTATCTGTGGCGAAAGTCGCGCGGGCGTGCCGCAGCGGTGAAAACATGGCTGATGGACCAGAAAATCGTCGTTGGTGTCGGCAATATCTACGCGGCAGAAGCGCTGTTTGCGGCGGGAATTCATCCCAATCGCGCCGCGGGATCGGTGTCGCGCCTGCGTTATATGCGTCTGGCGCGCGAGGTCAAACGCATACTCGAGTACGCGATCACGCGCGGCGGCACGACCCTGCGCGATTTCATCAGCCCGGACGGCACGCCAGGCTATTTCGAGCAGGAGCTGTTCGTCTACGGCCGCGCGGGCCAGCCATGCAAGGTCTGCGGCACGCCGATCCGTGCGATCACGCTTGGACAGCGCTCGACGTTTTATTGTCCCCGATGCCAACGCTGATCTTGCTGGCGCTACCATCGACGCTGGCGACCGTGGCAGTCGCCCGCGGCGCCAACATGCGCGCCTGGCGCCAGCCGCCCCAGCGGTAATACGCCGCCGACAGCGTCATCGACATGAGCGAGCCGAGCGGGAAACTCCACCAGATCGCGTCCGCGCCCCAGGAGCCGACCAGCGAATAGGCGAACGGAATGCGTACCAGCCACAGCGCGATGAAAAGGATGATCAGCGGCGGAATCACAGCGCCGGTCGAGCGCACCACCCCGGCGAGAACGAACGAGATGCCGAAGAACACGAACGACCAGACCACGACATGGTTGATGTGTTGGGCGATCTCGATCGCGCCACCGGTTGCGGGCAGGAACAGATTCAATGCGCCGCGGTTGAACAGGTAGATCAGCAGCACCAAGGTGCCGGTGAGCAGGAAGTTGAAGCCGACGCCGGTCAGCGCGATGCGGTTGACCCGATCCCAGCGCTGCGCGCCGACATTCTGCGCGGCCATCGACGAGGCGGCCATGCCGACCGCGAGCGAGGGCATTTGTATATAATTCCACAATTGGAAACAGGCACCGTACGCGGCCGTGGTATGCGCGCCGAAACTGTTGACCAGCGAGATCATCGCGATCATCGATGCGGACATCACGATCATCTGCAGGCCCATCGGCAGGCCCTTGGCGACGAGGGCGGTCAGGATCGCGCGGTCGATGCGCAGGTAGTGCATTTCGGTGCGCTGGATGCGCAGAAAGTGCTTGCTGCGATACAGATAGGCGATCAGCAGGGCCAGGGTCGTGACGGTCGAGATCAGGCTCGCGGTCGCCGAGCCGCTGATGCCCATCGCCGGCACCGGACCGAGTCCGAATATGAACAACGGATTGAGTGCGATATCGAGCACGACGTTGATCGCGAGAAACACGAACGGCGTGCGCACATCGCCGGCGCCGCGCAGGGTCATGCTGATGAAGGTCAGCACGTAGATGAACGGAATGGCGAGGAAGATGATGCGCAGATACGCGACGGCGAACGGCAGGGATTCCGCGGGCATGTGCATCCACGCCATCAATGGCCCGGCGCTGTTGAAACCGAATACCGCCACGCCCAGCGACATCACGACGAAGAACACGAGGCTGGTGCCGACCACGCGCTTGGCCTGATCGAGGTTCTTCGCCCCGATGCTCTGGCCGACCAGGATCGTGCCGGCCATGCCGACGCCAAATACCGCGCCGATGAGGAAGAACAGGATCGTGTTCGCGTTCGAGGTCGCCGCGAGCGCGGCTTCGCCGAGGCCGTGGCCGACCCAGATCGCATTGACCGAGCCGTTCAGCGATTGCAGCACGTTGCCGGCGAGGATCGGCAGCGAAAACAGGAACAAGGTCTTGCCGATCGCGCCTTCGGTCAGCGCGTGACTGGGTCGTTGCATCGAGGACATCGGGACGGCAGGTCGGCGGAGGCCGCGTATCGTGACGTAGTCAGGCGCTCGGCGAAAGTTTTTTTTGCGGGCGCCAGCGCTGCAGCAGATAGAACGGCAGTCCAGCCAGCAGCAGTCCGCAGCCCCAGAGCAAGGCTTCGCTGCCGGTGCCGATCAGGGCCCACACGCCATAGATCAGCGCGAGCGCGGCGACGAGCATGCGCCAATGCGCGTAGTCCGGTTCGCGCGGCTCCAGGCGCAGCATTGCCGCGGCGCTGAACACATAGGGCAGCAGCGCGGCTGCGGTGGCGAGCAGGATCGATGCGGTGAAGATGCTGACCAGCGAACCGGCAAAATTTGCGGCGACGAGGATCGTGGCCAGCGCGCTGCCGATGACCAGGCCGATGCGCGGCGTACCGCGCGCATCGACTCTGGCGAAATACGCGGGAAACAAACCGTCGCGCGCCGCGGCGAACGGGATCTGTCCCTGCACGAGGATCCAGCCGTTCAGCGCACCGAGACAGGACACCGCCATGGCAGCGGCCATAGCGGCGGCGGCGCCATTGCCCCAGAGCTCGCGCGCCACGTCGGCGAACGGCGCGGGCGAATCCTTGAGCGCATCGAGCGGCAGTAATCCAAGCACGATCGTGCACGCGGCCACCGTGATCAGCGTGGCGAACAATGTGCCCGCGACCGTGGCGCGCGGAATCACGCGCTCGGCGTCGACCACGTGCTCGGCCGGGATCGTCGCGCACTCCATGCCGAGCAGGGCCCACAGCGCGAGCGCGGCTGTCGTCGTCGTCACACTGAACAAATTGCCGCCGCTTGGATTGAACGGCGTAAATGCATGCGTATCGACCGATCCTGCGCCCAGGGCGATGATCACGACGATCGGCAGGACTTTCAATATCGTAGTGACGAGCTGGGCCAGACCCGCAGCGCGCACGCCCGCGATATTGCACAGGGTACAAAGCCAGAGCACGGCCAAGGCGCAGATCGCCGAGCGCTCCGGGCTGGCAAGCAAATTGGGGAAGAGCGAGGCCATGCTGCCGGCGAAGGCGACGGCGATCGCCGCGACCGCGCACCACACCGATACCCAGTAACTCCAGGCCATGACAAAGCCGGTGAAGTCGCCGAACGCGATGCGCGCGTAGGCGTATGGGCCGCCGCTCACCGGGTAGCGCCGCCCCATGTGCGCGAAGACCAGGGCCAGCAGCAGCGCGCCGACCGCACTCACACTCCAGCCGAGCAGACTGGCCATGCCGAATGGCGCGAGCGAAGCGGGCAGGAGGAAGATGCCCGAGCCGATCATGTTGCCGACCACGAGCGCCGTTGCCGACCAGAAACCGAGGGCACGTTGCGCCGTGTTCATGCGCGCTGCTGCGGCCTCGGCAATCGGGATCGAATTTGCGCTATGGCAACGCGGGGCATTCGCGCAGTATCCACGAATACCCCGATCCGGCAAAACGTTACTTGAGATTGGCCTCGAACAGCCGGTAGATGCGCTTGTATTCGTCGAGCCAGGAATCGGCATTGGTGAAGCCGTGGCGGTCGAGCGGATACGGCGAGATCGTGAAATTGTCCTTGTGCAACTCGATCAGGCGCAAGTACAGGCGCATCGAGTCCTCGAACAGCACGTTGTCATCGATCACGCCATGGCAGATCAATAGCGCATCCTTCAGGCCGTTCGCGAATTCGATCGGCGAGGAACGGATGTAGGCGATCGGATCGGTCTGCGGATCGTTGAGGATGTCGGACGTGTACTCGTGGTTGTACTGCATCCAGTCGCTGACCGGACGCAATGCGGCGCCCGCGGCGAATTCGCCCGGCGTGCGGAACAGCGCCATCAAGGTCATGAAGCCGCCATAAGAGCCGCCATAAATGCCGACGCGTTTTGCATCGACATTGAACGTATCGACCAGCCATTTCTTGCCATCGAGCAAGTCCTCGAGCTCGGGATGACCCATCTGCCGGTAGATCGCGTCGCGCCAGTCGCGACCGTAGCCTTCGGAGGCGCGGTAATCCATGTCGAGCACGACGTAGCCGTGCTGCAGCAGCAGGTTGTGGAACATCTGCTCGCGGAAATAGGCCGGATAGCCCAGATGCACGTTCTGCAGATAGCCCGCGCCATGCACGAACAGCACGGCCGGATGTTTCCTGCTCGCGTCGAAATCCGCCGGCTTGTAGAACTTCGCGTGAATCGCGCCTTTGAAATGCGTCGAGGGTACTTCGACGATCTGCGGCGCGACCCAGCTCATCATCTTGAATTCGGCACTGCGTGTGTCGGTGAGTTCACGCGCAGCGCCTGAACCGTCGGCGGCGACGACAGCGATCTGTGCCGGCACATAGCTCGACGAATGGGTGACCAGCAATTGCCTGCCGTCGTGCGCGAGCACGAAATTATCCATGCCCTGATAGTGGGTGATGCGTTCGAGCTTGCCGCCGTTCGCCGGTACGCGATACGCGTCGTAGGAATAGGGCGCCTCGGCATTGGCGCGTACATAGAACCAGCGGCCATCACCGGAAAGTTGCGGGCGCGAGACTTCAAATTTGCCCGACGTCAGCGCTTGCGTCTTGCCGTCGCGGGTCCTGGTATACAAATGCGCATAGCCGGTTTCCTCCGACTCGTACCACAACGTGCGGTTGTCGTTGAGCCAGCCGAAGTCGTTGAAGTTCCAGTTGATCCACGCGGGGTCGGTCAGGCGATGCTGCGGCACGAGCGCGTGATGCGTGAAATCGACGCTGGCAATCCAGCGATCCTTGTTGTCGATCGCGCGCAACTGGATCGCCAGCGCGCCGCCGTCGCGGCTCCAGGCGATGCCGCCGCCACCACCGTCTTCGGCATCGGAGACGACGCGCACGCCGCGTAGTTTTGCCTGTTCGTCCTTGTCGGTTTGCGGTTTGTCCTTCTTCTGCGCAGCGTTTTTTTTGTCATCGGCGGGATGGCTCTTGTCGGCCGCGAACTGTTTTTCATTCTCCTCGCGGATCGCCTTGAGCGGATCGTCGTGAATGCCGGGCAGTGCGTCGAGCGCGAGCGGGTGTGCCGTGTGCGCGACGAGATCGAGCAGCAGCAGCGCCTGCGGCGCCGGCGGGTTGCGGCCGACGCGCACGCGTTCGGTCTCGAATTCCTCGTAGCCCGATTCGGTCGCATAACGCGTGAGCTTGCCCTCGCGGCCTTTCTCGACCGACTTGGGCATCGTCACCACGAGCAGCCAGTGCGCATCGGGCGACAGTTCTGTGTCGAGCACCTTGACCTCGTCGCCGAGATAGAACGGCGCCGGCGCACGCGTCGGATCGCTCGCGCGCAATTCCTCGGCATGCTCGCGTCGGCTTTCCTTGTTGTCGTGCAGTTGCTTCAGGGTCGAGAACGTGCGCAATTGCATCTCGCGCAGATCGTCGGCTTTTGGCGCGGCGTCCGGATCTTTTTCAAGCTTGAGCACAGCGGCGGGCGCGGTTACGCCGTCCGCGAGATCGTGCACGAACCAGTCGTTGCCGCTGCGAAAACTCAAGCGGCGACCGTCCGCGGAAAACTGCGGCGCGGCTTCTTTTTGCGGCATGCGCGTGATCTGGCTCAGGCGTCCACTCGCCAGATCGCGCACGAAGATGTCGCCGTTGCGCACGAATGCGGCGTGTGTGCCGGCCGCGTCAAATTTCGCGTTCGCTGCGTCGGCCGCGGCCATCGCCGCGCCGTCGACGACGCTGTCCCTGGCGTCGGCCAGATCGATGCGATGCAGATCGTCGATCGGCACGCCTGTGCGCTTGAGCGAGTAGTACACCGTGCGGCCGTCGGTCGACCAATACGCGTTCTGCACGGGCGCACCGATCCAGTCCGGATCGGCCATGATTTTTTCCAGGGTCAGCGGCGCCGGTTGTGCGATCGCGGACGAGAAAACGAAGGTGGCAACGAGGGCGGCTAGACGAACGCGTTGCATGCGGATATTCCCGGCGGTGGCGAAACCGCAAGCATAGCGTGCTGCGGCGGGCGGGCAAGTTGCCGGAAGTCACGAGCCGTGGAAAATACGCGGCGTCGCGCGGCTGCGTGGCAAGTCCGAAAACTGGCGATTGTCGTGTAGATGCGTCACCATCGCGCCAACGTATCCCGGAAAAATCCATGGCTTTGCCCAGCATCGAAGTCGAAACCGCACCGAATCCCCGGCATGCGGTGATCTGGCTGCATGGACTCGGTGCCGACGGCCATGACTTCGAGCCGATCGTGCCCGAACTCGTCGACCGCGCCTGGCCTGCGTTGCGCTTCGTGTTTCCCAATGCGCCGGTGCGCCCGATCACGATCAACGGCGGCATGTCGATGCGCGCCTGGTACGACATTTCCGGCATGGAGATCGCGCAGCGCCAGGACGAGGCGGGCATCCGCGCCTCGATCGGCCTGCTCGACGAGTTGATCGCCCGCGAAGTCGCGCGTGGCGTGCCGAGCGCGAATATTTTTCTCGCCGGCTTTTCCCAGGGCGGCGCGATCGTACTCGCCGGCGGCCTGCGCCACGCATCGAAACTGGGCGGCATCATTGCGTTATCGACCTATCTGCCGATGGCGGAAAAGACCGACGCGGAAGCCAGCGACGCGAATCGCGCCACGCCGGTTTTCATGGCGCACGGCAACTTCGATCCGATCGTCCCGCATGCGCTCGGCGAGACGAGCCGTGACTATCTCAAGCGCCTGGGCTACGCGGTCGAGTGGCATGCCTATCCTATGCAGCATGCAGTCTGCGCGGACGAAATCGCCGATCTGCGCCGCTGGCTCGGCGCGCGGCTGACCTGAGCGATCGCCGTGCCGCATGTCTCGCCGCCGTGAGTACGCCTGAGTCCCCGCCGACGACGCCCGCCGCCGCTGGCAAAATGCGCTGGCTGGCGGATTTCTGCAGCCTGCCGGTGCTGTTCGTGGTCATGCTCGTGGCCGAATTGGTCGTACTCGTGATCGTGATCGCGCCGAGCGACGAATCGCGCGCGTTCCTGCCGCGCCTGGCCACGACCACGGTATTCGTGCAGTGGCTGGGTCTGTTGTGCGCGGTGAGCCTGTGCAAACTGCGTGCGCCGCTCGAGCGCCTGCAGCCGTTGCTTGGCGTCGTCACGGCGTATCTGGTGATGCTGGTGATTAGCCTCGCCGGCAGCTATCTCGTGTTCACGCTCGACCAGCAACTCAGCCTCGGACTGACCCTACCGGCGCAATTCCAGACGCGCTTCGTGATCCGCAACGCGGCGCTGTGCGCGCTGATCGGCACCGCCTTGCTGCGCTATTTCTACGTGCTCGAACAATGGCGCACGCGCGTGCGCGCCGAGGCGCAGGCGCGACTCGACGGGTTGCAAGCACGCATCCGTCCACATTTCCTGTTCAACAGCATGAACACGATCGCCAGCCTGATCCGGACGCAACCAGCGGCTGCCGAACACGCGGTCGAGGATCTGTCCGACCTGTTCCGCGCCGCGCTCGGCGCCGATGGCGCGCCGAGCACGCTCGGCAGCGAGCTTGAACTGGTGCGGCGCTATCTGGCGATCGAGCAATTGCGTCTGGGCGAGCGCCTGCAGGTGACGATGCAGATCGACGACCTGCTGCCCCTGCAAATGCCGGTGCCTGCGCTGCTGTTGCAGCCGCTGGTGGAAAACGCGGTGAATCACGGCGTGCAGCCGTTGCCACAGGGCGGCACCGTTGCGCTGCGCGCGAGTCGCGTCGGCAGCGGCGTGGAAATCGCGATCGCCAATCCGCGCCCGCCCGAAGGACAGCGTCTGCCAACGCGCAACGGCATGGCGCTGGCCAACACGCGCAGCCGGATCGAGTACCATTTCGGCTGGCGCGGCGTGCTGCTGGTGCAGGAAGGCGCCGAGGATTTCCTCGTCACGCTGCGCCTGCCGGATGTTGAACCGGCGAAGCCTTAGCGCCTGCCGCGCCAACCGATGGAACCGATGCGAAGCAAAGCGAACCGATGAAAGCGCTCATCGTCGACGACGAACCGCCGGCGCGTGCGCGCCTGGTCAGCCTGTTGCAGGAGTGCGGCGACGTGGAGCTGCTGGGCGAGGCCGGCGACGGCCGCACGGCGGTGGAGATCGCCGCGCGCCTCGCACCCGATCTCGTGCTGCTGGATATCAGCATGCCGCTGATGAACGGACTGGAAGCCGCGCGCCATCTGGCGACGCTCGATCCGGCGCCTGCGGTGATCTTCTGCACCGCGTTCGACGAACACGCGCTGGCCGCGTTCGATGCGAACGCGATCGATTATCTGGTCAAGCCCATTCGTCTGGAGCGCCTGCAGGGCGCGCTCGCGCGCGCGCAACGCTACAGCGGCGGCGCGGTCGCCAAGTTGCAGTTGGAGCAATTGGATGCGCAGTCGGCGAGCCGTACCCATCTGTGCGTGCGCGTGCGTGGCAACCTCGTGCTGGTGCCGGTCACCGAGATCGATTACCTGATGGCCGAGGACAAGTACGTGGTCGTCCACTATCGCGGCAACGCGGTGCTGATCGAGGAACCACTGAAAGCGCTGGAGACCGAGTTCGGCGGTCGCTTCGTGCGCATCCATCGCAATTGCCTCGTGGCGAAGGCGCGCCTGGTCGGACTCGTGCGCACGACCGACGAGCATGTGTTCGCGAAAATCGCCGGCTGCGAGGTGCAGCTCGAAGTCAGCCGGCGCAATCTGCCGGTCGTGCGCCGCGCGGTGAAGGGCGCATGAGCGCCAGAGTATACAAATGAACACTCTGCGCATCGCCACGCGCCAGAGTGCGCTTGCGTTGTGGCAGGCCGAACACGTCGCCGCGCGTTTGCGCGCGGCGCATCCGGGGCTCAAAGTCGAGTTGCTGCCGATGACCACGCGCGGCGACCGCATCCTCGACCGTCCGCTGGCGAGCATCGGCGGCAAGGGCCTGTTCCTCAAGGAACTCGAAGTCGCGCTTGCCGAGCGCCGCGCCGACATCGCCGTGCATTCGTTCAAGGACATGCCGATGGAGCTCGAAGCGGGCTTCGCGATCGGTGCCGTGCTCGAACGCGCCGATGCGGCGGATGCTTTCGTCAGCGTGAACTTCGCGCGGCCCGACGAATTGCCTGCGCGCGCGCGCGTCGGCAGCTCGTCGCTGCGCCGGCAGGCGCAGTTGCGCGCGCTGCGGCCCGATCTTGAGCTGCTCGATCTGCGCGGCAATGTGAACACGCGCCTGGCCAAGCTCGATGCGGGCGACTACGACGCGATCGTGCTCGCTTGTGCCGGCCTCGACCGCCTGGGTTTGTCGGCGCGCATCCGCTGCCGGCTCGAAGCGCCTTCCTGGCTGCCGGCCGCGGCGCAGGGTGCGATCGCGATCGAGCAGCGCGCGGGCGATGCACGTGTGGCCGAACTCGCCGCGGTGCTCAACGACGTCGAGACGGCGCGCTGCGTCGGCGCCGAACGCGCGTTGACACGGCGGCTGCAGGGCAGTTGCGAGGTGCCGATTGCCGCGTTCTGCATCGAGACCGACCGCGGCCTGCATCTTTCCGGCTTGGTCGGCGATGCGGCCAGCGGCGAACTGCTGCGCGCGCAGGGCGAGGGCAGCATCGACGATGCGGAAGCGCTCGGCCGGAAGGTCGCCGAGCAGCTGCTCGCGCAGGGCGCGGGGCGATTTCTCGAACGCTGATCCGGGTTACCAGATGCGTACGCGATCGGCTTCCGCGCGATACATCGGCTGTCCGGGTTTCACGTCGAAGGCCTCGTAGAAATCCGGCATGTTCGACAGTGGTCCGTTCACGCGCCACTTGGCCGGTGAGTGCACGTCGCTGAGCAGCTGCTGGCGCAACTTGGCTTCCTGCTCCTCGAAGATCCACGACAGCGCATAGCCGAGGAAGAAGCGTTGCAGCGGCGTGTAGCCGGCGATCTTCTCGCCTTTCTTGTATTGCTCGGTTTTCTTGAACGCGTCGAGCCCGATCAAGAGGCCGCCGAAGTCGGCGATATTCTCGCCGAGGCCAGCCTTGCCGTTGATGTGCAGGCCCGGCAGCGGTTCGTAGGCATCGAACTGCTTGGCCATCACGTCGGCGCGCTGCTGGAATTTTTCCGCATCTTCCTTCGTCCACCAGTCGGTGAGATTGCCGGCCGCATCGAACTGACGGCCTTCGTCGTCGAAGCCGTGGGTGATTTCGTGGCCGATCGTTGAGGCCGCGGCATAGCCGTAGACGATCGCGTCGTCGACGTCGGCATCCTTGAATCCGGGGATCGAGAACTGCGCCGCCGGCAGCACGATCTCGTTGTTCGACGGGTTGTAGTAGGCGTTGTAGGTCTGCGGCGTCATTTCCCATTCGCTGCGGTCGACCGGCTTGCCGAATTTGGCGACGCGATCGTTGAACAGCCACCGCCGCGCATTCATCACGTTCTCGGCATACGAATTGCGGCCGACCACCAGCGCGGAGTAGTCCTTCCATTTGTCCGGATAGCCGACCTTCTTGGTCACCGAGGCGAGTTTTTCACGGGCCTTGGCCTTGGTCGCGGCGCTCATCCAGTCGAGCCGGTCGATACGTTCGCCGTACGCGGTACGGATCGCCTCGACCAAGGTGTTGTAGCGCTGCTTGGAGCCTTCCGGAAAATATTCCTTGACGAAGATGCGGCCGAGGATCATGCCGATCGCGCGATTCTCCGCGTCCAGCGCGCGTTTCCAGCGCGGCCGCTGTTCCTTCTGTCCGGACAGCACGCGGCCGTAGAAATCGAAGTTCTCCGCGTCGATGTCCTTGCCGAGAAACTCGGCGTAAGCATCAACCAGATGCACGCGCAGATAATCGCGCAGTACCGGCACCGGCGTCTGCGTGAGCAGCGCTTGCAGGCCACCAAAAAATTCCGGCTGACCGACGATGATATAGGGCGCGGGCAGCTTCCAGCCGCTCAAGCGATCGGTCCAGGCGATCGATGGCGTGTACTTTTGCGTGAGTTCGCCCGGCGCCATCTTGTTGTAGTTCTTCTGCGGGTCGCGCAGATCCTCGAGCTTGCGCGAAACCTTGGCCAGCGCGGTCTCGAACGCCATCACTTGGGTCGCGCTCGCGCTGGCCGCCGCCTCGTCCGCGCCGAGCAGCTTGAACATATTGTGCAGATGGACCACATACGCCGCGCGCGCCTTGGCCACGCCTTCCTCGGTGTTGAAATAGTAGTCGCGCTCGGGCAGGCCCAGACCGCCTTGACCGACATGCACGGCCATGACGTCGCTCGCCTTCTCGTCCTGGAACACGCCAACGTCGAAGAACGCGTCGATGCCGAGCGGTTGCAGCGCGAACCCCGCGTCGAGCGCCGAGGGCACGTCCTTGACCGCGTCGATCTGCGCCAATTGATCCTTGAGTGGTGCGAGTCCGGCGTGGTCGGCCAGACCCTCGTCGGTCGCGGTGCTCCAGAAGTCGCCGATCTTTTGTTCGTCGCTGCCGGCGGGCGCATCCTTCTGTGCCGCCGCCTGCTCGCTGATCTTGCGCAAATTCGTATACAAATCCTCGCGCACGATCTTGCCGATGCCCCAGGACGCCTCCGATGCCGGAATCGGATTGTTCTTCAGCCACGTGCCGTTCGCGTAGGTAAAGAAATCGTCGCCCGGATTGATCGACGCATCGACATTCGTGCCGACGACATCGGGTTTGGCGCTCGCCAGTGGCGCAGCCGCGTCCGCGGCAGGCTTGGCGGCTGCATCGCGCGGGGCGCGATCGCAGCCGGATATTCCGGCGCTGGCGACGACACAGAACGCAAGCAGGGATGGGAAAGCAATCGTGTTGCGCATGGCAAAGGCTCGCAGCCGCAAAGGTTGCGCATGCTAGCCCATTCGCTCGATTCGCCGCCTATGCCCTAGGTCATGCTTGGCCCGTAAAATCAGGCCGCGCCGCCGATCAGCCCCTGTGCGCGCAGATGCGCGAAGATCAGATCGGCAGCCTCCTCGGCGCTGTGCTTCTGCGTTTCGATATGCAGCTCCGGTGCTTCCGGGATTTCATACGGCGAGTCGATGCCGGTGAAGTTTTTCAATTCGCCGCGCCGCGCCTTCTTGTACAAACCCTTCGGATCGCGCTGCTCGACCACGCTGAGCGGCGCATCGACGAAGATTTCGATGAACTCGTCCGGTTGCAGCATCTGCCGCGCGAGTTGCCGCTCGGAACGGAACGGGGAAATGAATGCGGTGATCACGACGAGTCCGGCGTCGACCATCAGTCTGGACACCTCGCCGATGCGCCGGATGTTTTCGATGCGGTCGGTGGCGGTGAAGCCCAGGTCCTTGTTCAAACCGTGGCGCACGTTGTCGCCGTCGAGCAGATAAGTGCGCACGCCGAGCGCGTGCAGTTTGCGTTCGACGAGATTGGCGATCGTCGACTTGCCGCTGCC
>NZ_DATBQK010000108.1:0-12272 GCF_036560865.1 Rudaea sp. | reverse complement strand
AGTTGAAGGGCAACACCAGTGCCGCGAAAAATTGAGAGAGCGGCACCCGCTGCGCTAAGAGCAGCAATGAACCCGGAAACAATGCGTAGATTCGCGGTAAGCGTTGGTTTTGTTGCCAAGTTGACGGTCATACCGGTTCCCTTGCGGTCTAACTACTATTAGGTTGAAGAACGCCGTCTAGTTCCGCAGCCTAAATCAGCGCAGCGGCCCTTCGATAGCGACAAATTTCCTACAAAATCATCCGTATTCCGCCATTACGCAGCCTAATCCTTCGGCCTAATCTTGCGACGTTTCTTTGCGGGCGGGAGTGTCGATAAAAGCATCCCACGAGGCGGGTGGAGTAGCAAGCACTGGGGCTGGTCCGGCGGCTAACAGCAAGCCGCGGCACCTACTCGACAAGGTTCCATGCAGGTTGCGTGTCAGGCATTACGTTTGCGCGCACAGGACGCGTACACCCGTGCGCCGCGCGGTTCATTTTCGCGAACCGCATTTCCGTGCGCGAGAATCTATTCCTCGCTCTTGTCCTTGGCGAACGCACCGGGCGCTGAACCGAAATCGCCTTGCGCCTGCGCAGCCATGTAGGTCCACGCGGCGTAGACGGCGACGTTTTTGGCGAGTTCCTTCGGGTCGATCTTGTCGAGTGTGTCGTTGGCGGTGTGGTGCCAGTCGAAATAATGCGTGCCGTCCTGCAACAGCGTCATCGCGGCCATGCCTTTCTTGTGCATCTCCGCAAGATCGGGACCGCCGGCGCCTTCGCGCTTCTCATCGTATTCGACGCCGAGTGGTTTGAGCACTGCGGCAATCTGCGCTATCGCTGCGCGTGCCTGCGGTTTCACGCTCGCGCTCATGCGCCAGACCGGAGCGGCACCGAAATCCGATTCGCTGCCAAGCAGGTGATGGGCAACGTCGGCCGCGTGTGCGTTCGCGTACGCCTTGGCGCCGTAGACGCCAGCTTCTTCGTTGGCGAAGGCGATCACGCGGATCGTGCGCTCGGGACGCTGCGGCAATTGTGCGATCAAATGCGCCGCACCCGCGACGATGGCGACGCCGGCGCCGTCGTCGATCGCGCCGGTGCCCGGATCCCAGGAATCCAGATGTCCGCCCATGGCGACGATCTCGTGCGGTTTCTTGCTGCCGGTCAATTCGCCGATCACGTTGGCGCCGGTGTACTCGCCGTCGAAGCCGACATCGAGATCGAGCTTGACCGTGACCGGCTTGCCCGAGGCGAGCTCGCGTTCGAGCTGATCGGCGTCGGGATTGGACAGCGCCGCGGCGGGAATGCCGTGCGCCGTCGCGTTCTCGAAGCCGGTGACGCCGGTATGCGCGATGCGCTCGTGCGCGTCGGTGCCGGCCGAGCGCAGCAAGTATGCCGCGGCGCCTTTGGCCGCGGCGGCGGGCGGGCCGTCGACGCGGATCGACGAGGCGGTACTGTAGTCGGCGCCGTCGCGATGCGGCTGCATGTGGAAGCCGATGTATACAATTTTGCCTTTTACCAGGGCTGGGTCGGCGGCCTTGAGCGCGGCGAGATTGTCGAAGCGGATCACTTCGGCGCTCAGGCCACCCGCTGGCGTGCCGAACGAGTGACCGAGCGCGGTCAGCACCAGGCGCTGTGGGTAGGGCGAAATGATTTCGCCCGACTCATGGCGGCGCACCCATTTCGGATAGCTCGCCGGTTCGCTGTAGACCTTGTCGAAGCCGAACGTCTTGAATTTCGCGATCACCCATGCGCGCGCTTTCGCGTCGTTGTCGCCGCTGGCGAGACGCGGGCCGATCTCCGTCGTCAACGCCGTGACGAACTGGTAAGCCGTGTCGTCGCCGAGCGCGCGATCGCGCAACTGCTCGGCAGTGCGCACCGCAGCGTCCGGAATATGCGTGGCCTCGGCGGCTGCCAGGGGCGTGGAAAGACAGGACAGGACGATCAGGCTGGATAGCAGCTTCACGACAAAACTCCGGTATCGGCAATCAGGGAATGAAAAAGGCGCAGCCCGGAAGGACTGCGCCACATGTTTGCATACGTTGCGCGCAGCGGCTATTTTTTCAGCGCGTCGCGGATTTCGGTGAGCAGTTTTTCCGAGGTCGTCGGTTCCGGCGGCGCTGCGGGAGCGGCTTCTTCCTTCTTGATCATCTTGTTCAAAAGCTGGACCACGACGAAGATCGCCGCGGCGATGATCAGGAACTGGATGATCGTGTTGAAGAACGTGCCGGCCTGGATCGCGACTTCGCCCTTGCCGTCCGCGCCGGCGGCCTTGAGTATCCACTTCCAGGCCGAGAAATCGACACCGCCGATCAGCAACCCGATGGGGGGCATGATGACGTTGTCGACGAGGGAGGTGACAATCTTGCCAAACGCCGCGCCGATGACCACACCGACGGCCAGATCGACAACGCTGCCGCGCATTACGAAGGCTTTGAAATCGCTTGCTAAACTCATGGATGACTCTCCTCTCTAAAGGGGGATGTTCCGAACCCTGTTGCCCTTGGGCGTCGGTAATCTACACCATGCGGCGTTGAAAGGGAGCGGGATTATCCGATTTGCCCGCGCAGCACCGCGATGCCCTCGAGTTTGGCGTGCCAGGCATCGCCGGGTTTGAGCGCCGCGACGCCCGCAGGCGTGCCGGTGAAGATCAGATCGCCGGCCTTGAGTTCGAACAATTTCGACAGCTCGTGAATGATCTGCGCCACATTGAACAGCATCTCGCCGATATCGCTGCGCTGACGCTGCGTGCCGTTTACATTCAGTGACAATTGCGCATGCGCGGGATGGCCGATCTCGCTGCTGCGGTGGATTGCCGACACGGGGGCCGAACGATCGAAGGCCTTGGCGATATCCCAGGGCGAACCCTTTGCCTTGAGCGCGGCTTGCAGGTCGCGGCGGGTCAGGTCGATGCCGACGCCATAGCCGAATACGTGGGCCAGCGCATCGCCCTCCGCGATATTGGTGCCACCCGAATGCAGCGCGACGACCATTTCGACTTCGTGATGCAGATCGTTCGTCGCTGAAGGATAGGGAATCGTCGCGCCGTCTTCGACGACTGCATCGGCCGGCTTGCAGAAGAACAGCGGCGTGCCACGCTCGACCGGCATGCCCATTTCCTTCGCGTGATCGGCGTAGTTGCGCCCGATGCAGTAGATGCGATGCACGGGAAAGCGCTCGTCGCTGCCGGCGATGGCGACCGATGCCTGGGGCGCGGGAGTGAATGCATGCTTCATCGTGATTTCCGTTGAGGATTGCGCTGGATGTTTGGACAGGGCGCGCGCGCCGATCGACGTCAGACGAATTTTACAGGCTGGTCAGAAAGTAAGAGAACAGGCGGATCGATGCTGTGCGGTTTGCCGATGTGGGAATGAGCCCCTCCCCCTTGATGGGGGAGGGGTTGGGGAGAGGGTGACGCCTGCGCAGCAGGCGCCTGCGGCGCCTTCCCCTCTCCCGGCGCTGCGCGCCACCCTCTCCCGCAAGGGGAGAGGGGAAACAACCATCCGGGACGCGCTACTTGCTGACTTTTGAGTAACCCCGAACACACTCGCGCCATCACGCACGCTTTGCATCGACGAGACCGAACCGCGACGCGAGTTCGCTCAGTTTCTGCCACAGCGGCTTGCCGGAATAACCCGCAGTCGATGGCGCGGTTGCGGATTTAGCAACTGACATCTGTCACCCCGCATTCGTGAGCATTGGCCCTGTCACAGTCCCATTCGAGCAGGCAGTCTATGGCAAAATCCGCATCTCGTTTGCGGTGGGGTCTCAAGGGTTGTGAATAAATCGGATTTACTCAATGAGCTGCGCATCGACAAGGCGCAGCGCGACGATCATCGCGGCGGCGGATCGACCTGGGCGCTGATCGCGGCCGCAGTCGTCGTCGTACTCGCGTTGCTCGGCGCTGGCGCATGGTTCTTCACAGGCAGCAAGGCGCTCGATATCGAAGTCGCCACCGCGGCGGCGCCGAGCGCTGGCGGGGGTGATACGGCCGTGCTGCAGGCGACCGGATACGTGACTGCGCGCAGGCAGGCGACCGTATCGGCGCAGATCACCGGTACGCTCACCGATGTCCTGATCGAGGAAGGCGACCACGTCAAGGAAGGCCAGATTCTCGCCCATCTGGACAGTACCGCGCAGCAGGCGCAGCTCGCGCAGGCCCAGGCGGGGGCGCGCGCACAGCAGGCGTTGCTCACGCAGTACCAGGCGCAGCTCGCGCAAAGCCGGCGCGACCTCACGCGTGCGCAGGATCTCGTCGGGCGCAAGCTGGTTTCGACACAATCCGTCGAAGTGGCCCGCACGCAGGTCGAGATGCAGAGCGCGCAGATCGACGCACAGCGTCGCCAGGTCGAATTTGCCGAGGCGAACGTGCGCGGCGCGCAGGTGCAGCTCGACTACTGCACGGTGCGAGCGCCGTTCACGGGCGTGATCACGGCCAAGGCCGCACAGGTTGGTGAAATCGTCTCGCCGCTGTCCGCGGGCGGCGGCTTCACGCGCACCGGCGTCGGCACGATCGTCGATATGGATTCGCTCGAAATCGAAGTCGACGTGACCGAGTCCTATATCAACCGCGTACAGGCGAGGCAGCCTGCGCAGGCGATTCTCGACGCGTACCCGGACTGGAAGATTCCCGCGCACGTGATCGCGATCATTCCGAGCGCCGACCGCGGCAAGGCGACCGTCAAGGTGCGCGTCGCGATCGAGCAGAAGGACGAGCGCGTGCTGCCCGATATGGGCGTGCGCGTGTCGTTCATGGAGGAAGCGCAAAAAGCGAACGCGGCACCACCGAAAGGCGTGCTCGTGCCGACGTCGGCGATCGTGCAGCGCGAGGGCAAGAGCGTCGTTTTCGCGATCGACAACGATCGTGCGCGACTCAAACCGGTGACCCCCGGGCAGACCTACAACGATCTGCGTCTGGTCGAGGGCATCGGTTCCGGAACGAAGCTGGTCAAGCAGCCGCAGGCCGAAATGGCGGACGGCGCGAAGGTCGAAATCAAGACTGCGGCGAAATAGGTCGCGGGTCGGCGTTGGCATGTCGAAAACGGGCGTTCTCGAACGTCGTTGATGCAAAGGGGCGCTGCAGGCTGTCGAGGGCAGCGTCCAGGCGTTCGTGAACGAACCACTACGCGAATTTGGCAATCGGACAATCGAGGAAAGTCATGGCAAATCTGGTCGAAATCCGCAACGTCAGCAAAGTCTACGAGCGCGGCAAGCAGAAAGTCGAGGTATTGCACCACATCGATCTCGGTATCGAGCAGGGCGATTTCCTCGCGCTGATGGGTCCGTCGGGTTCGGGCAAGACGACGCTGCTTAATCTGATCGGCGGCCTCGATTCGCCGACCGACGGCAGCCTCAGCGTCGGCGGCACGCGCATCGACAATCTCGGCCAGGGTGCGCTCGCCAAGTGGCGCGCGTCGAACGTCGGCTTCATCTTCCAGTTCTACAACCTGCTGCCGATGCTCTCGGCACAGAAGAACGTCGAACTGCCGCTGTTGTTGACCAAGCTCAACGCGGCGCAGCGCAAGAAGAACGCGAGCGTTGCGCTGCAGCTAGTCGGCCTTGCCGATCGCGCCGCGCACAAGCCGACGGAGCTTTCTGGCGGCCAGCAGCAGCGCGTCGCGATCGCGCGCGCGATCGTGTCCGATCCGACGCTGCTCGTTTGCGACGAACCGACCGGCGATCTGGACCGCCAGTCGGCGGAAGACGTGCTCGGCCTGTTGCAGACGCTCAACCGCGAACACGGCAAGACCATCGTCATGGTCACCCACGATCCGAAGGCGGCCGAACACGCGCGCCATACACTGCATCTCGACAAAGGCACACTCGTCGAGCAGGTCGCACACATCTAACGGAGCGCCGTCATGAAATATCTACATCTGATATGGGCTGCGCTGTTCCGGCGCAAAACGCGCACGATCCTGACGCTCGTCTCGATCGTCGCCGCGTTCCTGCTGTTCGGTCTCCTCGATGCGGTGCGCGTTTCGTTCTCCGAAGCGGGCAAGTCGGCGAATGGCGCCGAGCGTTTGCAGGTCGGCGCGCGTCTGTCGTTCATCCAGCCGCTGCCGCAGGGCCTCGGTGCGCAGATCGCGCAGGTGCCGGGCGTCAAGGATGTGGCCTATGCGAACTGGTTCGGTGGCGCCTATCAGGATCCGCACAACCAGATCTTCACGTTCGCGGTCAGTCCGAACTATCTCGACGTGTATCCCGAGGTCACGGTCGACCCCGGGCAGCGCAAGGCATTCGACGACGACCTCAACGGCGTGCTGGTCGGCGAGATCATCATGAAGAAGTACGGCTGGAAGATCGGCGACAAGCTGCCGCTGCAATCGCAGATCTTCCCGAACAAGGAAGGCAACAAGAACTGGAGCTTCGACATCACGGGAACGATGTCGTCCAAGGACGGCAAGGCCTTCCAGAGCCAGATGATCATCTTGCACTGGAAGAATTTCGACGAGACGACACCGTACAACCGTGGCAGCGTCGGCTGGTACATCGCACGCGTGAACGACGTCAACGACTCCGACCGCGTCGCCAAGGCGATCGATGCGCTGTCGGCCAATTCCGATCATGAAACCAAGACGATGACCGAGCAGGCGGCGACCGCGAACTGGATCAAGCAGCTCGCCGATATCGGCCTCATTGTCACCTCGATCATGGGCGCGGTGTTCTTCACGCTCGTGCTGCTGACCGGCAACACGATGATGCAGGCCGTGCGCGAGCGCACTTCCGAACTCGCCGTGCTCAAGACGATCGGTTTTTCCAGCAACAGCATGCTCGCGATGGTGCTCGCCGAATCCGTATTGCTGCTGTTGCTCGGCGGCGTGATCGGACTCGGTCTCGTGAGCCTCATTGGGCTGTTCCTGCCGAGTCTGAGCGGCGGCATGATTACGCATGCGCATGTCGGCGCATCGAGCTGGGCGCTCGGCATCGCACTCGCTGTCGCGATCGGCATCGTGATCGGCGCGCCGCCCGCGTTGCGCGCGATGCGGCTCAACATCGTCGATGCGCTGGCCGGCCGTTAAGGAGAACAACAAATGAAATTTCTCGTAGGCCTGCTCACGTTCGTCGTCGCCCTGATCGGCATCTTCGTGTTCCTCAGTCTGCCGTGGCAGGCGCTGCCTGTGCTGCTGGTGCTGCTCGCACTATGGATGCTGCTGACCCGTCGCGGTCAGCAGGCGGCTTCGGTTACCGCCGTAGGCATCAGCACGCTGACGCAACGGCTCGGCTCGTCCGCGGTGATCGTCGTCGGTATCGCCGGCGTCGTCGCCGTGCTCGTGGCGATGCTCGCGATGGCGCAAGGCTACAGCGAGACGCTGCGGCGCACGGGCAGTCTGGATACCGCAATCGTGCTGCGCGGCGCGTCGGCTGCCGAAGTGTCTTCGGTGCTGTCGCACGACAATGCGGTGGTCATCGCGCAGGCTCCGGGCATCGCGAAGGACGATGAAGGCAAGCCGATCGCGTCGCCCGAACTTGTCGTCGCCGCCAATCTGCCGATGAAGGGCGGCAACCCCGAGGAGGATTTCGGCAGCGTGCAGCTGCGCGGTATTGGCGATGAAGCCTGGAAGCTGCGCACGAATGCGAAGATCGTCGCGGGGCGCCGCTTCACGCCGGGCCTGCGCGAACTCGTCGCAGGCAAGGGTGCGCAGCGCCAGTTCGACGGTCTCGAAGTGGATCACGACATCAAGCTTGGCAACCAGACGTGGAAAGTCGTCGGCATCTTCGAGTCGAAGGACGCGATGGAGTCCGAGCTCTGGGGCGACGCCGACGTCGTCGGCCCGACCTACCGCCCGAACGGCAGCAAGAGTTCGAGTTCGGTGTTCGTGCGCCTGACCGGTGCCGATGCGTTCGAGCCGTTCAAGGCCGCGCTCACGTCCGACCCGCGCCTACAAGTCGACGTCGACACGACGCAAAGTTTCTTCAGCAAGCAGTCGGAAGGCACATCGAAGGCGATCACGGCGATCGGCATCGTCGTCGGCGCGATCATGGCGATCGGTGCGATCTTCGGTGCGCTCAACACGATGTTCGCGGCCGTCGCAGCGCGCGCCCGCGAGATCGCCACGTTGCGCGCGATCGGCTTCCGCGGCCTGCCCGTCGTCGTCGCGATCATGCTCGAGACGATGCTGCTCGCGCTGATCGGCGGCGTGCTCGGTGGCCTGATCGCGTGGCTGGTCTTCAACGGCTTCACGGCATCGACGCTGGCGGCGGGAACGACGGGCCAGCTCACGTTCCAGTTCGAGGTTGCGCCGAAGGTCTTGTGGACTGGGCTCAAGTGGGCACTCGCGATCGGCTTCATCGGCGGCCTTTACCCCGCGTTGCGCGCGGCGCGCCTGCCCGTCACGACGGCGCTGCGCGAGCAGTAGATCCGGGCAGACGGGGAGACGGGGAAACGGGGAAACGGGGAAACGGGGAGACGGGAAGACGGGGAGACGGGGACACGAAGAAGACGGCAGGGCGGCAGGTTTTTCCGTCTATCCGTCTTCCCGTCTTCCCGTTTCCCCGCTCCAGCGCCCTACGGCATCACCGGCGCGTGATACGTGAGGGTCTCGCCGAACGCCCACAGCATGAACAGCACCAGCGGCAGGTGCACGGCGAGCTGCAGGAAGGTGAAGCCGACGATGTCGCGCGCCTTGAGGCCGAGCACGCCGAGCAGGGGCAGCATCCAGAACGGATTGATCAGGTTCGGCAGCGCTTCTGCCGCATTGTATATTTGTACCGCCCAGCCCAGATGGTAGTGCAGGTCGTTCGCGGCCTGCATCACGTACGGCGCTTCGACCAGCCACTTGCCGCCGCCCGAAGGCACGAAGAAACCGAGGATCGCCGAGTACGCACCGATCACCAGCGCATAGGTGTCGGTCGAGGCCAGATGCACGAACAGCGATGACAATTGCTCGGCGACGGTGTGGCCGTCGCTGCCCTTGGCCGTGGTGAGAATCGTTGCGATGCCGCCGTAGAGCGGAAACTGGATCAGCACGCCGGTGGTGCTCGGCACCGCGCGCTTGACCGCTTCGAGAAAGTTGCGCGGTCGCCAGTGCAGCAACAGGCCGGCCATCAGGAACAGAAAATTGTAGGTGTTGAGATTCGAGATCGCGACGATCGCGGGCTTGCTCGTGAACTCGTGGACCAGCCAGCCCAGCGCGAACAGGGCGATCAGCACCGTAAGTAACGGACTGCGTTCGAGCCATTCGCTCGGCCGTCCGGACGGGGCTTCGGCGGTTACCGCGCCCGACTCGTTTTCGACGAAGCGCTCAATCGTGTGCGCTTGCGCGCCAGTCGGCGCCGACCACCAGGCGATCAGCGCAGAGACGACGATGAGAATCACAGTCAAGCCGATCGATTGCCAGAGAAAGATCGTTTCGGTGAACGGAATCACGCCGGTAATCGCGAGCAGCGGTTTTGGGATGCTCGCCGGATTGGCCTGCAACTGCGCGGCCGATGACGACAGACCCATCGCCCACGACGCGCCCAGACCCAGGTACGCGGCGGCGCCCGCCGCGCGATAGTCCATCTGCAGGTTCGTGCGGCGCGCAAGTGCGCGCACGAGCAGACCGCCGAACACCAGGCTGAAACCCCAGTTCAGCAGCGAGGCGAGCATGCTGATCACCGCGACATAGGCGACCGCGCCGCGCCCGGTTTTCGGAACGCCGGCGAGCGATGCGATCAACCGCGCGACCGGCGGCGACGAAGCCACGACGTAGCCGCCGATCACGACGAAGACCATCTGCATGGTGAACGGAATCAGGCTCCAGAAACCATCGCCGAACGCGATCGCTGTGGATTGCGGACTGGCGCCGAACGCCATCGCGGCGAGCGCGACGATGATCACGCCGAGCGCAGCGAAGATGTAGGCGTCGGGAAACCAGCGCTCAGCCCAGTCGGACAGGCGCGAGGCGGTGCGGGCGAGCAAGGAGTTGTCAGCGGCTGGCGTGTTCATGCTTTCCCTCGTGAGTATGCGATGTGATACAGCGGATGGAATCGATCAGTCGGCGCGCCGCGACGGCGGCAGGTCCAGATGCACGAAATCGAGCGCGCCCGGCCCGCGCGGTGCGGGCACCGGTACGAGATTGGGATCGATGCGCGTGCCCGCAGTTACCCTCGCGAACATGCGATCGAGTGCGGCGTAGGCGTAGGGCAGCATCGGCACATAGTTGTCGCCGAAGCCCTGCCAGCCGAGGAACGCATCGAAATGCTGCACGTGCGGCAGGCACCAGTAAGTCGCGTCGCGCGCGTTCGCGCGCAGCCACGCGACGTAGGCGTCGGATGAGAACGCGGCGGGAACCAGACCGTCCGCGGCGCCATGCACGATGAAGATCGGCAGATCCTCGCGCGGCAGGCGTGCCTGCGTGGCGCCGACCGAATCGTGCAGACCTTGCGCAGCATCGCTGTTGCCGGTCCACAATTCGCGCAGGCCGTTGACGCCATGCCAGACGGCATCTCCGGCATGCTCGCCCGACGGCGGTTCGGTGATGAAGATGCCGTTGCCCGGCGCGATACCGGCAGCATCGCTCCACCAGGCAGCGCGTTCGGCGGGCGTCGGCGCGCGCGGCTTGCCTGCCGCATCGAGTGCTTCGAAGCGGAAACCGCCGGGCATAAGGCCGACCGCGCTGCGCATATAAGTCGAAGCATAGGTGACGCCGAGCGCGCGCCACATGCCGAATGCGGTGACGCACGTGGCGGCGGCCAGCGCGGCATCGGTCCAGCCTCCGGCGTGCAGGCGCTGCAAGGCCTCGTCGGCCTGCGCGCGCGCGTCGCTCGCGTGAACGATACCGGCCGAATGCAGGGTCGCCGCGCGCGAGTTCCACGCCGCGATATTGTTGCCGGGCAGGCGCGCAAGCGCCGTGGTGTCGAAGCGCGCATCGCTCAGTGCGCAGGGCATCAGCAAGGCGGCTTCGCTGGCGTAGTCGTAGAGTTGCCGAGCGGCCGTGCCTTGCGGCGCGTAGACGTTTGGTTCGATCGCGACGACGCCGGCGAGCCAACCCGCCTTGTCCAGTCCGGCCGCCTGCAGCACTGCGCCGCCGCCGTTGGATAGACCGACGGCGATAAGACGTGTGTTCTGCGGGGTGAACGGCGCTTGCTGCGGAAACGCGCGATCGAGCATCGCAAGACCGAATTGTGCGGCCTGTAGCAGATGCCGGCCCCAATCGGCTTCCGGGTTGTCGCCGGAATGCGCGTGCTTGATCGCGATACCGGCATCCGCCGCGAAATTTTCCGGCAGGAATTCGAGATCGGCTTCGCCCGCCTGTGCACGCGTGCCGTCGAGCGCGACGCCGGTTGCGCTGCGCGTGTCGAAATAACCCGAGCCGCCGGCCTTGTCCGTGTGCACCACCGCGCAGCCATGAGTCAGACCCCAGGCGCCGGCGACGGCAATGCTGCCGTAGATGCCTCGCGTACCCGATGCGGCCGTGACGAGCAGGCAGCGCGTTGCGGCATCGAAGCTGTCGGGCATCTGCGCCAGCACCCGATGCGGCGACTGCGCCCCCGGGATTCGCGCGAAGGCTTGATACTCGCGTCCTGGCACGCTGGCCGTGCTGCCGTAGAGTTCGCCATAACGTCCGAGCGGGCCGAGATCGGCAATGCCTTTCCAGGCGGACTGGATCGCGCGCCGGCGCAGTTCGGCTGGCGTCGGCGCCGCGGCGTCGGTGAATATGGACGGTGCGCCGCGCAGGCCGGCCAGGCCCAGCCCGGCGCTGAGCAGGTCATCGTCGCCGCGATGCGCGGTTTCGCGCACCGGGCCGGAGAGAAAATCGAGCGACAAAGTCAGCTCCTTCACGGCAGGGCCGCCGCAGCCGGTCGGCGCGGCAACCGCTGTCGACAGCGGCGTGCGCATATCTTATCGACGATAGCATTCCGTTGCAGCCGGGGCATTGTACGAAAGTTCTAGGCGCGGGCATGACCTGCTAAAGTGCCGTGCATGAGCGTGCGCATTCTCATCGCCGACGATCATCCCTTGTTTCGCGCCGCCCTGCGCAGCGCGGTGATGCTGGCGGTGCCCGCCGCGCGCATCGACGAGGCGGCGGACCTCGCCGGCGCACTGGCCCAGCTCGATGCCGCGGCCGAGTTCGATCTCGTCCTGCTCGACCTGCATATGCGCGACAGCCAGGGGTTGGCCGGGCTTGCGGCGCTGCGCGCCCAGTTTCCCACGGTCGCCGTACTCGTCATATCCGCCTACGGCGACGCGGCGATCGTGCGCCGCGCGCTGGATCACGGTGCGGCCGGCTACGTGCCCAAGAGCACGCCGCCGGAAGGCATCATCTCGGCGATTCGCGGCGTGCTGGCCGATGGCAGCTGGCTGCCGCCGCAG
>NZ_DATBQK010000107.1:0-27632 GCF_036560865.1 Rudaea sp. | reverse complement strand
TCACGACGCGAATGCGGTGCAGGTGTCGACGCTGTTGTCGATCAAGACCGGCGGTTGCCCCGAGGACTGCGCGTACTGTCCGCAGAGCGCGCGTTATGCGACCGGCGTGAAGGCGGAAAAACTGCTGCCGCTCGACACGGTGATCGCCAAGGCGCAAGCCGCCAAGGCCGCGGGTGCGACGCGCTTCTGCATGGGCGCGGCCTGGCGTTCGCCGAAGGACAAGGACGTGGAAAGAGTCGCCGAGATGGTCGGCGCCGTGCGTGCGCTCGGCATGGAGACCTGCGCCACCCTGGGCATGCTCAGCGCGCCGCAGGCGGCGCGGCTCAAATCGGCCGGACTCGATTACTACAATCACAATCTGGACAGCGCGCCGGAGTTCTACGGCGAAATCATCCACACGCGCGCGTATCAGGATCGCCTGGACACGCTCGAACATGTACGCGAGGCTGGCCTGAAAACCTGCTGCGGCGGCATCGTCGGCATGGGCGAATCGCGCGAGCAACGCGCAGGCCTGTTGCAAACCTTGGCCAATCTGCCCGAGCAGCCGCAATCGGTGCCGATCAATCGCCTCGTCCAGGTCACCGGCACGCCGCTTGCCGGCACCGCCCTGCTCGATCCGTTCGAGTTTGTGCGCACGATTGCGGTGGCGCGGATCCTCATGCCGCAGTCGATGGTGCGCCTGTCGGCCGGCCGCGCCGAAATGAGCGACGAGTTGCAGGCCCTGTGTTTCTTCGCCGGCGCCAATTCGATTTTCTACGGCGAGAAACTGCTCACCACCGGCAATCCCGATGTCGAACATGATCAGGCGCTGTTCGCGCGGCTCGGGATTCATGCGCTGGAGATCTCCGCGGTTGAAAATGCGCACGAACCCGGCACGGTACACGCGGATATCGTCGAGGCGGCTTGAGCTCGCCCCCGGTGCGGGCTCGGAAGCGAACGCATGACCCGTCCGGATCTTCTACAGCATCTCGGTGCCGCGCAAAGCGAACGCGCGCGGCAGGGCTTGCTGCGCCGCTTGCGTACGGTGGAAAGTGTCGACGGGGCGCGTGTCGTGATCGGCGCAAAGACCTTGCTCAATTTCGCCAGCAACGATTATCTGGGCCTTGCCCAGCATTCGGCTCTTCAGGAAGGTCTGATTCGCGCAGCGCGGCAATGGGGCGTCGGCGCGAGCGCGGCGCATCTGCTCGGCGGGCATCGCGAGGAGCATGCAGCGCTCGAACAACAACTCGCGCAATGGACGCGGCGCGAACGCGCGTTGCTGTTCTCGACCGGTTATATGGCGAATCTCGGCGTGCTGCAGGCGCTGCTGGGCGAGACGGATTTATGCGTGCAGGACAAACTCAATCACGCCTGTCTGCTCGATGGCGCCAGACTCGCCGGCTGCGAATTGAAGCGCTACGTGCACTGCGATGTCGCCAGCGCGCAACGGCAATTGCAGTCCCGCCCCGAGCGCGCGACGCTGCTGGCCAGCGATGGCGTATTCAGCATGGATGGCGACGTCGCTCCACTGGCGGAACTGGCAGCATTGTGCAAGACGCAGCAGGCGACCTTGATGGTCGACGATGCGCATGGCATCGGCGTGCTCGGCGATGAGGGCGCCGGCAGCGTGGCTGCCACGGGACTCGCGCAGGACGAGGTGCCGGTGCTGATGGCGACGCTCGGCAAGGCACTCGGCGTGGCCGGCGCCTTCGTCGCGGGCAGCGCGACGCTGATCGACGGACTGGTGCAATTCGCACGCGCGCATGTGTACACGACCGCGATGCCCCCGGCACTTGCGGCGGCCACGCGCGCGGCGGTCGATATCGCACGTTTTGAAACCTGGCGGCGGGAAAAATTGCAGCGGCTGATTGCGCACTTCCGTCACGGCGCGATTGAGCGCGGCATTCCGCTGCTGGTTTCGCACACGCCGATTCAGCCGGTGCTGATCGGTGCAAGCAGGGCAGCTTCCGTGGCGGCGGCAAAACTTGAAGATGAAGGTTTTTTCGTGCCCGCGATTCGGCCACCGACCGTCGCGCAAGGCCAAGCGCGTCTGCGCGTCGCGTTGTCCGCCTTGCATGAAGAAGCCGATATCGAACGCCTGTTGAATGCACTCGCGCGCGCGGTTGCGCATGCACGTCGCGCAATGCGCAAGGACTCCTGACGATGCTGCATATCGAATCGCTCGGCAGCGGCGCCGATCTGGTCCTGCTGCACGGCTGGGCCATGCATGGCGGCATCTTCGCGCCGCTGACGCCGTTGCTCGCACAGCATTTCCGCGTGCATGTGGTCGATCTGCCCGGGCATGGATTCAGTCGCGACGAGATCGGCGACGGCGACACGGTCGATGCACGCGAATGGGCCGCGCGCATTGCCACGGCAATACCCTCCAGTGCGATCTGGGTCGGCTGGTCGATGGGCGGCCTCGTTGCGTTGCATGCGGCGCTCGATACGCCAGCGCAGGTGCGTGGCCTCGTCGAGATTGCGGAATCGCCGCGCGTGCTCGCTGCGCCGGACTGGCTGTACGGCGTCGCCGAGTCGGTGCTCGCCGAATTTGGCGCAGGCCTGCAGCGCGACTACCGCCGCGCGATCGAACGTTTTCTCGCGCTCGAACTGATCGGCAGCGCGAATGCGCAATCGATGTTGCGCGATCTCAAGGCGCGCGCATTCGAGCGCGGAACGCCCGCACTGCGCGCGCTCGTTGACGGCCTGCGCGTGATCGAGACATCGGATCTGCGCGCGCGCCTGCACGAACTTTCGATGCCAAGCCTGTGGATCGCCGGGCGGCGCGATCGGCTCATTTCCGCAGCGGCGCTGCGCTGGTCAGCGCAGCACGCGTCTGCGGGCACCTACCTCGAAATCGACTCGGGCCACGCACCGTTCCTGAGTCATCCCGCCGAAGTTGCGGACGCGATCGTCGCGTTTGCCAGGGATCTGCCGCGGACATGACGCCGCCGCTGGATACACAGCAGATCCGCCGCGCCTTCGGCCGCGCCGCGGCAAGCTACGACGCGCATGCGGCCTTGCAGCACGAAGTCGAAAACCGTCTGCTGGAACGGCTCGATTACCTCGAACGCGAGCCTGCGCGCGTGGTCGATATCGGCTGCGGCACCGGCCGCGCCGCGACGGCGATGCGCAAGCGCTGGAAGGGCGCGCAGGTGATCGCGCTCGATCTCGCCACACCGATGCTACGCCGGATCAAGGCCGGCTGGCTGCATCCGCTGCTGCCGGTGAATGCCGATGCGCGCGCGCTGCCATTCGCCGACGCCAGCATCGATGTGTTGTTCTCGAATCTATGCGTGCAATGGATCGACGATCTACCCGTGCTGTTCGACGAATTCCGCCGCGTGTTGCGTACGAGTGGATATTTTGCTTTTTCCACTTTCGGACCGGATACGCTGCACGAGCTGCGCGGCGCCTGGGCGCAGGTCGATCGCGCACCGCACGTCAGCGCGTTCGCGGACATAGGTCGCGTCGGCGATGCCTTGATGCTGGCCGGCTTCCGCGATCCGGTGCTCGATGGCGAGCACTTCACTCTGACCTATCCGGATGCATCGTCGCTGATGCGCGAATTGAAAGCGATCGGCGCCACCAATGCCGATGCGCGGCGCGCGCGCGGACTGACCGGACGACAACACTTTCGCCGGGTTGCCGACGCGTACGAGGTCTGGCGTACGGGCGGCTTGCTGCCAGCAACGTACGAAGTGATCTATGCGCATGCCTGGGCGCCCGATCCGGGCCAGCCGCGCCGAGCGCGCGGCGGCGCCATCGCAAGCTTCCCGGTCGAGCGCTTGCGCGGATCGCGGCGGTAAAAGCTGTCTACACCTCAGCCTCGCGGAAGCAGTCGACCAGATGATCGTTGACCATGCCGGTCGCCTGCATATGCGCGTAGACGATGGTCGAGCCGACGAAGTTGAAACCGCGCTGCTGCATATCGCGGCTCAGGCGATCGGATAGCTTGGTGCGCGCAGGTACATCGCCGCGCCCGCGCGGGCGATTGCGGATCGGCTTGCCGTCCACGAACGACCAGAAATAAGCATCGAGGCTCCCGACTTCGTCGATCACTTTCAACGCCGCCTGCGCGTTGCGGCGCGCCGAGTAAATTTTCAGTCGGTTGCGGATCAGTTCCGGATTCTGCAGCAGTTTTTCCAATGCGGCATCGGTCATGCGCGCGACACGTTCGATGACGAAACCGTGAAACGCGCGCCGGTAGGCGTCGCGCTTGTTCAACACCGTGCGCCAGCTCAAACCTGCCTGCGCGCCTTCGAGGACGAGAAACTCGAACAGTTGCGTATCGTCGTGCAGCGGCACGCCCCATTCGCGGTCGTGGTAGGCGCACATCGCGGCATCGTTGGCCGCGGCCCAGAAGCAGCGCTTGCGCGATTGCGCGGATTCTTGCGCGACGGTTCGCGACGCGATCGCGCGCGACGCGGCCATCAGGATTTGCCGGCCACCTGCGCGGTCCAGTCCGGCAGGTTGTAGTAATTGGTCACGCGCGCGATGCGGTTGCCGTGCACATCGAAAAAAGCGCCGGCCGGCAGGACATATTTCTGCCCATTCGCCGGTGGCAGACCTTCGTCGGTAACGAGATAGCTGCCGTGCACGACGAACTCCGCGGCGGCGCGCACACCGTCGTCGCTGGCCATCGCCACGATATCGCGCAACTGCTCGCGATAGCAGCGCTCCATATGCGCAAGGAACGCGCGAAACGCCGGCTTGCCCGCCTCGCGCCTGCCCTGGTTGATGTCGTGCACGACATCGTCGCTCAGGCATTCGAGCATGCCGTTCCAGTCGCCGGCGTTGAACGCGGCGTAGTAGCGCTGAATCAGGGCGACGCTGCGCTCGGCGGCTTGCGAATTGCTCATGGGTGCTCTCTGGATAGGTTATCGGGGAATGAGCTGGTGGTCGGCGCCGGCATCGAGCGAATCACCACGGCAGATGATCCAGATCGACATTGCCGCCGGAAAGAATCACGCCGACGCGGCGGCCAGCGAAATGTTCGCGGTAACGCAGCACCGCCGCCAGCGCCGTGGCCGAGGACGGTTCGATCACGATTTTCATGCGCTCGAAGACCAGGCGCATCGCCGCGACCGTTTCCGCGTCACTGACCGGCAGCACGCGCACGTCGTATTGGCGCATCAGCCGGAAATTGATTTCGCCGATCGTGCCGCGCAGGCCGTCGCTGATCGTCTGCGGCACGATATCGGTGACCCGCACGCCGCGCCGCAGCGATTCGTAGGCATCCGCCGCACCCTCGGGCTCGGCCGCAAATATTTGCATGCGCGGATCGCGTGCGATGGCCGCAATCGCGCTGCCGCTGATGAGTCCACCGCCGCCGACCGGCGCGATCAGCGCGTCGACTTCGCCGACTTCATCGAGCAGTTCCAGCGCGGCCGTGCCCTGGCCTGCGATAACCGCAGGATCGGTGAACGGGTGCACCAAGGTTGCGCCGGTTTGCAGGCGCAGGTGCTCGCTCGTCGCTTCGCGCGCGGCGAAGGTCGGCGCGCAACTGTGCAGGGTGGCGCCGTAGGCGGCGATCGCCGCGAGTTTGGATTTCACCGCGCCTTCGGGCACGACCACATGTGCCGCGATTCCGCGCGTGCGCGCCGCCAAAGCGAGCGCAGCGCCGTGATTGCCCGATGAATGGGTAATCACTCCGTGTTCGGCGACGTCGTCGGACAGTGACCATACCGCGTTGCAAGCGCCGCGGAATTTGAACGCGCCGGCGCGCTGAAAATTCTCGCACTTGAAGACGAGGGTGGCGTCCGCCAGGGCATCGATCCCGCGCGCGCGCAGCACCGGAGTCCGCGCAATATGCGGCGCGATCCGCGCCGCAGCGCGTACGATCGTATCGAGACTGATCTGGCCGGACGCCGGATCGGTTGCGGCGATCGCGGATGCTGCAAGTCGCGGCGGCACAGTTTCGGCGTTTGTCATACGTCGATTCTACGAAAATGGCGGCCGCGTTTGTTGGCTGTCCTGCGCCTGCAACAGCCCCGCCCTGCTGCTTTGACCGCTGCCCTGTTTGCCGCATCCCGCGGCTATAGGATTTTCAGCCTTGCTGCGTGAATTTGCTCAAGGCTGCCGCAACGTGGTCGCGTTTGGCTTGCAGGCTTTCGAGCACGTTCTCATCGTTGCATGCTTCTTCCATTGCCATTTCCAAGCGCCCAAGCTCGACCATCAGGTCGTGGCGCATAAAGATCTGATCGGTGGTACCGGTGGAACCTACGGCGAACATGACTAACCCCCTCTCCTGGAACTTAAAAGAAATCAAACACCCTGAATGTTTGGCAGCATAGTTTGTGCCAACCGCTGATTCGCTTGCGCGCGCGGCATCGGAATCGCCAGTGACGCTGGAGGTCAGAACCTGACACGAGCTGCGGCTTTATGCGTCATTCACATTCGGAATCGCTGCGTGATTTACACTGCGCGCGCAATCACAGTTTGCGAGATCTGGAGCCATTAAGCTCGCAAAGAAGGACCTGACACTCCTTGAAGTTGGGCACGATTGCGTGCAATCTGTCGCCGCAGAATTGGGTTACTGGCGCCCGGCATACGGTCCTCTTGGATTCCCCCTGTTCCTAAGACCGCCGGGCGCCAGCCTTTCTTCCTGAAATCCCTTCCGCTTTCGTCCCTTACTGCTTCCTCGCGTGCAGACGCAAATCGGCCCCTGAGCCCAATTGACAGCGCGCGAACGCGCAAGCTGTGCGTTGCAAGGAGTGCGGAGCAATAGCAGCAGAAACCGTGCCAAGACGAGTTTGGTATGCTTTCCGCAGACGAAACCACCGCCCAGGGGTGGAATCAAGGGTTTGGTAGCCGGCGTGTCGCCTGCTCAATCGCGGATCATGCAGATCAACAGTACTCAATACGATGTCATCGTGGTCGGTGGTGGTCATGCCGGCACCGAAGCCGCGCTGGCCGCCGCGCGCCTGGGCGCGCGTACGCTGTTACTGACCCACAACATCGAGACCCTGGGACAGATGAGTTGCAATCCCGCGATCGGCGGTATCGGCAAGGGTCATCTGGTCAAGGAAATCGACGCGCTGGGCGGCGTGATGGCGCAAGGCGCGGATCGCGCCGGCATCCAGTGGCGCATCCTCAACGCCTCGAAAGGACCGGCAGTGCGCGCGACGCGCTGCCAGGCTGACCGTGCGCTGTACAAGGCCTATATCCGCCAGCGCCTGGAAACCCAGCCGAATCTGCAGATTTTCCAGCAAGCAGTCGACGATCTGACCCTGAACGGCAATCGGGTGACGGGCGTCGTCACCCAGATGGGTTTGAGTTTCAGTGCCTCTACCGTGGTTCTGACCGCCGGCACCTTTCTCGCCGGCAAGATTCATATCGGTTTCGAAAATTACGCCGGCGGCCGCGCCGGCGATCCGCCGGCCGCCCGCCTCGCCGCGCGCATGCGTGAACTGCCGTTCACGGTCGACCGTCTGAAAACCGGCACGCCGCCGCGCATCGACGGACGCAGCGTCGACTATGCGGATTTGCAGGAGCAGCCGGGCGATACGCCGCTGCCGGTGTTCTCGTTCGCCGGCTCGATCGAGGATCATCCGCGTCAGGTGCCGTGCTGGATCACGCATACCTCCGAGCGCACGCATGAAATCATCCGTGCCGGACTGGACCGCTCGCCGCTGTACACGGGCAAGATCGAAGGCGTCGGCCCGCGTTACTGTCCGTCGATCGAAGACAAGGTCGTGCGCTTTGCCGACAAATCCTCGCACCAGATTTTCATCGAGCCCGAAGGGCTTAACACGACCGAGATTTATCCGAACGGTATTTCGACGTCGCTGCCGTTCGACGTCCAGCTCGATCTGGTGCGTTCGATCAAGGGCTTCGAGCGCGCGCACATCACGCGGCCGGGCTACGCGATCGAATACGACTATTTCGATCCGCGCGGATTGAAGGCCTCGCTGGAAACCAAGGCGCTCGATGGGCTCTACTTCGCCGGCCAGATCAATGGCACGACCGGCTACGAGGAAGCCGCCGCGCAGGGCCTGATCGCGGGCCTGAATGCCGCGCGTGCAGCGGTCGACAAGGAACCGTGGACGCCGCGCCGCGATGAAGCGTATATCGGCGTCCTCATCGACGATCTGATCACCAACGGCACCAGCGAACCGTATCGCATGTTCACCTCACGCGCCGAATATCGCCTGCATCTGCGCGAGGACAATGCCGATCTGCGCCTGAGCGGGAAAGGCTTCGAGCTGGGCAGTCTGGATGCGCAACGCCACGCCGCGTTCTGTCGCAAGCGCGATGCGGTCGAACGCGAAAGCGCGCGCCTGTCCGCGATCTGGGCCGCGCCCGGCAACGCGCTCGGGGCCGAGCTTGCGGCGACGCTCGATATCAGCGTCTCGCGCGAAACGCATGCGCTCGATCTGCTGCGCCGGCCGCAACTCGACTATGCGCAATTGATGCGTGTCGCCACCCTGGGTCCTGGCGTGGACGATGCGCGCGTCGCCGAACAGGTGGAAATTGCGGCCAAGTATTCGGGTTATCTCGAACGCCAGAACGAAGAGATCGCGCGTCAGCGCCGCCACGAGGAAACCGCCATTCCTGTCGCGTTCGATTACGCACAGGTGCACGGCCTTTCCGCCGAAGTGCTGCAGAAACTGCAACGCAGCCAACCGCAGACGCTGGGACAGGCGATGCGCATCGCGGGTGTCACGCCGGCTGCGATCTCGCTGTTGCTCGTGCATCTCAAACGCCACGGCCAGCGTCGCGTCGCTTGAGCAAGATGCGACGTCGCTTCAAACCCGCCCGCATCGCCGCAAGTTGCGTGCTGCTAATGCTGAGCGTGCCGGTGCCCGCGAGCGCGGACGACGACAGTTCCGATAGCGAACCGGCCGTCACACCGTATCGGCCGACCGTTTCCAACCCCGCCAGTCTGCCCAATCCGGGCTGGATCGAGGGTGAGTTCGGCGGTCTTTACACGCATGCCGACGATGATTCGCGCAGCGCCAGCGTGCCCTGGCTGGTCAAATATGCGATCGGCGAAAACTATGGCATCCTCGTCGGCGGCAATGCCTACGTGACCAGCGCGCCAGTCGGGGCGAGAACCAGTGGTGGCATCGGCGATCTCAGTGTCGAATGGAAGCAGGCGTTTCCGCTGAGCGAGCATGCCGCATTCGGATTCGAAGCCGGCGAAATCGTGCCGACGGCGGCGCACAGTCTCGGCGTAGGCAAGCCGGCGACAATCGTGAATGGCATCTTCAGCGTTGACGCCGGGCCCGTACATATCGACCTGAACGCCGGCGGCACACGCTACACCACGCACGCGCCCGGCGTGTCGGCATGGCAAAGCGCGTGGGCCGGCGCCGTGTCCTGGTCATTGGTGCAAGGCTGGGGCGCCGCAGTGGAGTTTTCCGGTACCCAGCAACACGGTGCGGCGACGCAGAGCCAGCTGCTCGGTGCGATCAACTACAACCGCTCGGCGCATCTCGTGTTCGATTTCGGCATGGCTTACGGACTTGCGCATGCCACGCACGACACCAGCGTGTTCGCCGGTGCGACCGTGCTGCTGGGCCGCGTGAACCAGGGCCGGTCGACGACCGGCCACTGATTGTCACTCGCTGAAGTTCAGCGGTCTGAACAGCGCGTTTTGATCGACTGTGCAAATCGTTGCCAGGTCCGATATGGAATGCGGCACGTGGTGAAAGCCGCCAAGGCCCTCGCCATGCCCCAGCGGAACTACCTGTGTTTTTTCTTCTTGGTGTCGGTTTGCGCAACCGTCTTCTTCGGCGGCGGCGCGCGGCCCTGCGAAATGTCCAGCGCGGCTTGCGCGTGGCTGTACATCGCCTTCGCCTCGTCCGCGGAGACTTCGCTGGTCTGATTGTTCGCAGTCTTTTCCTTCAACACCAGGGTGCCGTCGTCGCTCCAGCCGGCCTTGGCTGTGGCATAGGCATGGTTCGAATGGGCCGGCGACTCTTCTCTCACCACGACCCACGGCTTGTCGTTCTGATAAGCCATCTTGTAGGTGATGCGGCCCTTGTCGTCGTCGAGCTCGGTGATCTCGCGCATCACCTTCACCTTGCCGTTGGACAAAAACGCATCCCACGCCGTCGTGGAATTGTCGTTGAGCGACGAACCGCTGATCGACTTGAGCGTGCCGGTCTGCGCGAATGCCTTGCGGTATTCCTCGAACATCTTCTCGCCCGGGGTCGGTTCCGGCGCAAGCTGGATGTCCGCCTTGGCCGATGCCTTGTTGGTCAGCACGGGATAATGCAGGACCGGCAGGAAACGTCGGTCGCCATCGGTCAGCACGCTATCGATCTCATAGGTGCGCTTCGGATCCACCTTGGACGGATCGATCGGCAGATTGAAGGAAACCGGCAGCTTGCTCACATCGGTGATCGTCGTCTGCGCAAGCACGATTTCAGGTTGCGCCACATCAACCACCTTCAGATCGATTTTCGCGGCCGCACTCAACTCGCGCGGGTCGCGCAGCATCACCGTGCCGGTGACGGCGTTGGCGATCACCGGGGCAGCGGGAGGAGGCGGTGGCGCCGACGAAGAGCTGCAACCCGCCGACAGTGCGGCGATCAGCACGGTACTGGCAATCAGAATTCGCATGGCAAGCCTCCTTTGGAAATCCGCGGATCGATGTGTCGCAGCGTTCAGCAATTCTTCGCTGCTGATATCTGCTGCGCTGGATCAGCTTTCGACCCGATTCTAGCTCCGCTGCGGCGAGCTTGCCCAGCACTCGTTGGACCTCGCCAAGCCGCAGCACGCGAAAGACTGTGAACAATCGGCAGTTAACCTTTCGTTATGCAACGTGCAGCGGCGGGCTTACTGCTTGCCGGCGGCACTCGCGAGTTTTGCCGGCAGACTCGCCGCGATGCTCGCGCCAAGCGCATCGTAGTCGCCGTTGTAGTGATGCGCGCCAGGCAGCACGACGAGCTTCACGTTCGGCTTGCCGGCAATGCTCGGACAAAAGCTGTCAGCGCCTTCATCGGCGCCGTGCACGCAGATCACCGCTACTTGCGTGCGCGCAATCTCCGGCGCCAGTGGCAGCGCGCCTTCGTGATGGGTGGAACCGAACCAGTCGCCGACATGGATTTCGAACACGGCTTCGGCATCCGGTGAAATCAGCACCTGGGCGGCTATGCGCGCGCGCACCGCGTCGGGCACGCGATTGACGACGACCGGCGCCAGACCCGCGCCGAACGAATAACCGATGACGACGAAGTCCGCCGCGGGATGCTCGGCGCCATAGTGCCCGATGATGCGCGCGAGCGCGTCGGCGGCCGCGTCGGGCGTGCGCGTCTGCCAGAAGAATTTCAAGGTGTTCAAGCCGACCACGGCGATACCGCGCGCGGCCAGTTGATCGGCTACGGCGACATCGAGGCCGGCCCAGCCGCCGTCGCCTGTCAGCATGATCGCGATACGCTGGGCGAACTCGCCGCGCGCCGGCACTTCGATCAACGGCAGATCGGCGACGTCGACGGACAGCGGCTTTTCGGCAACCGCCGGCGCGCTGAGCCAGGCTACGCGTTGCACCAGCTCGCTCGCGGCTTCGGCCGCCTGCGTTTTCAACTCCGGCGACGCTGACAGCAACTTTTTCTCCAGCGTATCCAACGCAGCAAAGGCGCCATCGCGCCGCGCGCCGACCGCGAACGGCAACGGCAACCAGCGATTCGGCAGCGCTGCCACCGGCACGATGTGGAACTCACCGTGCGTGCCGGCTGCGGTCATCTCGCCCGCATCGCCTTTGCACAACGGCTTGGGCAGGCGCAGGGAAAAATCCCATCCCAGGGTGACGAGTGCGGCAAACGTGCCTTTCGGCGCCTGCGCATCGACCGCGTAGGCGAACGCGGCGCCCGCACCATCGCCGAGCAAAAGTGGATAAGTGAAATTTTTCAGATTCTGGTGGCGCTGCATCCAGTCGCTCATCTCCTGGATATGCGCGGACGGAAACGAGCATGCGTCCTTGATCGACAGCATCTGTTTCAGATAGGCCGGCAGATCGATGCCGAACACGAGCGCGCCATCGGCGGCGAGCGCGTTGGCCAGCGTTTCCGCGCGCGCGTTCCAGCCGTCTTTGTCGGAGATGAAAACGATCGTACGCCGCGGTTCGCCCGCTGGCGTGGCCACATGCACGTCGCCGAACAGGCCATAGTTCACGGCCTGGGTGGCTGCACCTTTGGCAGATGCAAGAAGAAAAAGAACGCCAACGCAAAAGACGCAAAGGACGCGAAAGATTCCAGGAAGAAATTCCGTTTTCATGTTTTCTTGGCGTTCTTGGCGTCCTTCGCGGCGGGCTTTTCCGCTTTCACCATCAACGCCTCGATCTCGTCCGGGTCGCTCGGCACCGCCGCCGTGATGATTTCGGGCTCGCCGCGCGTAACCACGATGTCGTCCTCGATGCGAATGCCGATGCCGCGCCATTGCGCCGGTATCCCTTTGGCGTCCGGTGCGATGTAAATTCCCGGCTCGACCGTCACCACCATCCCCGGCTCGAGTTCGCGGTACTCGCCGTCGATGCGGTAGTCGCCGACGTCGTGCACGTCCAGACCGAGCCAGTGTCCGGTCTTGTGCATATAGAAGCGCCGATAGGTCTGCTCGCGGATGTTCTTGTCGACGCTGCCCTTGAGCAGGCCGAGCTTGATCAGACCTGCGGTGATTACGCGCACTGCCGCATCGTGATAGGCAATAAACGGGCGGCCCGACCGCACTTCCGCGATCGCCGCGCGCTGCGCCGCGAGCACGATCTCGTACAGCGCACGCTGCGCCGGCGAGTAACGGCCGTTGACCGGATAGGTGCGCGTGATGTCCGAGGCATAGCACTCGACTTCGGCGCCGGCGTCGACCAGCAGCAGATCGCCGTCCCTGAGCGGCGCGTTGTTCGCGCGGTAGTGCAACACGCAGCCGTTCGCGCCACCGCCGACGATCGGTTCGTAGGATGCGACCGCCCCATGTCGGCGAAACGTGTGCAGCAGTTCGGCCTCGATCTCGTGTTCGTTCATGCCCGGCTGCGTCGCACGCATCGCGCGCACATGCGCTTCGGCGGCGATCTTCGCGGCCTTGCGCATCACGCGCAGCTCGTCGCGCGTCTTGTACAGGCGCAGATCGTGCAGGATGTGGCCGAGCGCGACGAACTCGTGCGGCGCGCGCGCACCCTGGCGGATCTGCCCGCGCACGCGGTTGACCCAGCCGATCAGTTTGACGTCGAACTCGGCGTCGCGGCCGAAGTGGTAGTAGACGCGCGAACGGCCTTCGATCATGCCGGGCAGGATGTCGTCGATATCGCCGATCGGAAACGCGTCGTCCATGGCAAATTCCTGCACCGCACCTTCCGCACCGGCGCGCGCCCCGTCCCAAGCCTCGCGTTCGCGATCGCGCTCACGACAGAACAGGATCGTTTCGCCGTGCTCGCGGCCGGGGATCAGCGCGAGTACCGCCTCGGGTTCCGGAAACCCGGTCAGATACTGAAAATCGCTGTCCTGCCGGTAGGGATAGTGACTGTCGTTGTTGCGCAGACGCTCGGGTGCGGCCGGCACGATGCAGATCGCATCGTCGCCGATGATGCGCATCAGCTGTCGGCGGCGGCGGGCATATTCCTTGCGGTCGATCATGGATGCTGGCGCGATGGCGAAAGTCCGGAAAAGATAAAATGATAAAAGTGCAAAAGTGCCCTGCACAAAACCTGTCCCCAGCCCACATCACGAGCAGCTGCCCCTAGTGCAGCGTCGCCCCCGCGGTGGGCGCCGCGTGCAGTTCGGCATGCAGCAGCAGCGCGCCGACGCGGATGAATTCGACCACCTCGGTCAGCGCGCTTTCGTCTTCCTCGGTGTTGTTGTATTCGAAACGAGTACCCGCAATGGCGGCGAAGTCGCGCAGGATTTCCTGCGCCTCGGCCGACAGCGCGCCCTGATGGCCGGCACCGGCCAGACCCAGGCCGCCGAGAAAGCCGCGACACCAGTCGACGAGGGCATCCGCACGCACTTCCAGCGTGGTGTCCGCGGGCGGCAACAGCGGCTCGAAGCCAAGCTCTGGATCGTCGAGCCAACCCGCGCATTCAGCGTACAAGCGCTCGAGCACGGCCGGTGGAATGGCCTCGGGCAGGGTCTCATTGGGCTCAAGTTCGAGTGCGCCCAGCCAGTGCCGCGCATCGGCGCTGCCGCCGCCGCAGAGATAGCCGGTCAGCGAGCCGTGCAAGTCGCTTGCGCCAACGCCGAAATGCGCCCGGGCGAGGATTTCGCCCAGCTCGGCGTAAGTAATCGGAACAGTCACGCCAGATGGTCGATCGCTGTGGGAGGGGTGTCATTGTAGCAGCGGCCGGGCGCCGGCCGGCGCGCGCGCGTTGACCGTCCGCGGCGGCGCGCATATAGTCTGCCGATGCCGCAAACTGCCGCCGCACTCACCGATCTTGTCGATATCAGCGGACGTCTGGATCGCCTGCTCGATATCGTCCATCGCCTCAGCGAAGAGAACCGCAGCCTGCGCACCAGCCAGGAACAGCTGAATGCCGAACGCCAGAGCTTGCTGGTCAAGAACGAACAGGCGCGCTCGCGCGTCGAGGCGATGATCGTGCGCCTGCGCTCGTTGGAGAACAACGCGTGAGCGAAGCCACACCCGTTGCGGTAAACATCCTCGATCGAGAATTCCTGATCGCCTGCACGCCCGAGGAACGCCCCGGCCTGCTCGCCGCGGCGACCTATCTCGACGGCAAGATGCGCGAAGTGCGCGGCAACACACGCACGCAAGGCGTCGACCGCATCGCGGTGATGGCCGGCCTGAACATCGCGCACGAGTTGATGCAATTGAAACAGCGCGACGAAATCGACGGCGGTGCGTTGGCACAGCATCTGCACGCACTGCGCGCAAAGCTTGATGGCGCACTCGCGACGCCGGTAAGATAGCCACGCGTCCCCTGCGGTGCACGATAAGCGCACCAAACAATATTGCCTTGTTCCTATATACGACCCCGGGATGGCAGTGCCAAGATCCGTGCGCATGTCCGCCATGAGCGGAAAGCCTGACGATCCGCGAGCCTTCCCACCTGATCCTCGGGATCAAGGTCGTTCGGTGTGCACCGGCATCGCGGAGGACGTGCTTTTTGCGCAGTCCCTGTGCATGCCACGCTCCCGCGGGACCGTGGCGTGAATCCGCAATCTCCTGACTCGTTGCGTGCGCGCTTGCGCGGAGCACGTGCGCAGCTGACGCCGACGCAGCGCATCGCCGCAGCGAGTGCGGTCGTCGACTGTCTTGAACAACTGTCGGAATTTCTCGTCGATGAGCGCGTGGCCGGTTATTGGGCGGTCGGCGGCGAGTTGCCACTGCATGCCGCCGTCGCGCGCCTGCGCGCGCGCGGCCAGCATTATCATTTGCCGGTCATCGCCAGGGGTCACTATCTGCGCTTTGCGCCGCTGCTGGCGAACGCGACCCTGCGCGCGAATCGTTATGGCATCCCAGAACCGCAGTGCGCGGAAACCGAACTGCTCGCGCCGAGCGCGATCGAACTCGTGCTGGTGCCGCTGATCGCGTTCGATCGGCGCGGGCACCGCCTCGGCAGTGGCGGCGGTTATTACGACCGCAGCTTTGCTTTTCTACGCGAGGTGGCGCGCCCTGCATCGCCATTGCTCGTCGGAATCGGCTACAGTTTCCAGGAACTGCCTACGCTCGAACTCCAGGCGTGGGATGTGCCCATGGACTACGTTGCGACCGAGCGCGAATTGATCGATTGCACCGCCCCTGAGATCAGCCCATGAACTACTGGTTGATGAAATCCGAGCCCGACGAATTTTCGATCGACGACTTGCGCCAGCGAAAGACCGAGCCGTGGAGCGGCGTGCGCAATTATCAGGCGCGCAATTTCATGCGCGCGATGCGCGCCGGCGACGGCGTGCTGTTCTATCACTCCAGTTGCGCCGAGCCCGGCGTGGCCGGCGTCGCCAGCGTCGTCGCTTCGGCGTATCCTGACCCGACCCAGTTCGATCCGAAAAGCGATTACTTCGACGCCAAGTCCACGCGCGCGGAGCCGCGCTGGTCCCTGGTCGACGTGAAGTTCAAGCGCAAGCTGAAGCGCGTGCTCGCGCTGACCGAGTTGAAGGATCGACGCGAACTCGACGGCTTCGCGCTGGTGCGTGCCGGCAACCGGCTGTCGGTACTGCCGGTGACCAGAGCGCAATGGGATTTTATCCTGTCGCTCGAAGGCACAGCCGCATGACCGCGCAGGAGCAGCAAAAACGCCTCGCCGCGCAGGCTGCCGTGGCTTACGTCGAAGACGGCAGCATAGTCGGCGTCGGCACCGGTTCGACGGTCGCGCACTTCATCGACGAACTCGGAAAAATCCGCGAGCGCATTCAGGCCGCGGTATCAAGTTCGGAAAAAAGCACGGTGGCGCTGCAGGCGCTGGGCATTCGCGTGATCGATCTCAACAGCGCGGGCGAACTGCCGCTCTATGTCGACGGCGCGGACGAATGCGATGGCAACAAGAATCTGATCAAGGGCGGCGGCGCGGCACTGACGCGCGAGAAGATCATCGCGGCGGCCTCGCGCAAGTTCGTCTGCATGATCGATCCGAGCAAACGCGTCGACGTGCTCGGCAAGTTCCCGCTGCCCATCGAAGTGATTCCGATGGCGCGCACCCATGTCGCACGCGAGATCGTCAAGCTGGGCGGTCGACCGATGTGGCGCGACGGCGTTGTCACCGACAACGGCAATATCATTCTCGATGTGCACGATTGGAAAATTGCCGATCCGCCCGCACTTGAAACCGAGCTCAATCAAATCACCGGTGTGGTCTGCGTCGGCCTGTTCGCGCATCGGCGCGCCGATGTGGTTCTAATTGGCGGCGAGCTGATGCCGTGACGAGTCGCGCCCTGGTTGCAACCATTCAATCCAGCGGAAAACATATGCACAAATCCCGATCTCTGCATCTGCCGCTGCTGACCCTGGGCCTGCTCGGCGCGTGCACGATCCATGCGGCCGGCCCTTCCGTCGAATTGAAGGGTCACCGCTTCGACATCGAGGTCGCCAGCGATGAACCGGCGCGTCAGCGTGGCCTGATGTTCCGCGACAGCATGGCGGACGATCACGGCATGCTGTTCGTGTTCGGCGATCCGGCCCAGCGCACGTTCTGGATGAAGAACACGCACATCCCGCTCGACATTTTATACTTCGACCAGAATTACAAACTGGTCAGCGCGGCGCTGCGCACCCCGCCCTGCCACAGCGCGGGCGACGATTGCCCGATCTACCCGTCCAGCGGTGCGGCGCAGTACGTGCTCGAGCTCAACGCCGGCGTTGCCGAGAAGCTCGGCGTGAAACCCGGCGATACGCTGTCGGTGCAACGCTGAGCTTCGCGGTCCGCGGCTGCGCCGCGTACGGCCACCGCCTGCGGTTGCGCGACATCGCTCAGCGCGCGCCAGCAGGCCACCCCAGAGCGATACGGCACCAGCGGACCGGGCGTGCCGCCCGCACCGTAAAGCATGTCGTCGGACAACGGTACAAATTGCCACATTGTGGATTCCTTGCATTGTTGCACCAGCAATAAAACACGCGCGCATGGATTGCAGGTGACGCAGTTGAGGCATTTCGCTGACGTTCATGCGCTTTGCACATCGTGCTCGGCTTTCGCGTAATATCGGACCATGCTCCTGCCCGGAGACCAAAAAAAATGAATAAGACCCTGCTCGAAAACCCGTGGCTGCATCTGCGCGGCGCCAAGGACGAAGACATTCCGCTGTTCGCCTCCGCGCTGCTGATCGCCAAGGACGAATATCCCGCGCTGCCCGCGGCCGACTACGAAACGCAGCTGCAGGAGTACGGCCAGCGTCTGCGCAAAGTGCTCGACCCGACCGAAACGCCGGCGGAACAACTGCGCTGCCTGAATCGCTTCCTGTTCGAGGACCTCGGCTTCAGCGGCGACGAGCAAGACTATTACGATCCGCGCAACAGCTACCTCAACGACGTGCTCGATCGCCGCCTCGGCAATCCGATCTCGCTCGCCGTGGTGCAGATCGAGCTCGCGCGCCGGCTCGACGTACCGCTCGAAGGCGTGTCGTTCCCCGGACATTTCCTCGTGCGCCTGCCGCTCGACGAGGGCATCGTCGTGCTCGATCCGTTCCAGAAGGGCCGTTCGCTCGACGCAGCCGAACTGCGCCGGCGCGCACGCACGCATCTGGACACTCACGATATCGACGACGCGCGCCTCGCGCGCATGCTCGAGCCGGCCAGCCATCGCGCGATTCTCACGCGCATGTTGCGCAATCTCAAAGGCGTCTACAGCGAGCGCGAGCAATGGGACAAGGCGCTGCGCTGCTGCGATCGCCTGCTCACGCTCGACTCGCACCAGCCCGGTGAATATCGCGATCGCGGCCAGTTTTACCTGAAGCTCGATCACGTGCGTGCGGCGAGCGAGGATCTGCGCCGCTATCTCGCGCTGATGCCGCAGGCCGAGGACGCCGACAGCATCGCCATGCAACTGGCCGAGTTGGGTAGCGCGCTGCCGCGCTTGAACTGATCGTTCAACCGATCTGCATCATCTCGAAATCGGACTTGGTCACGCCGCAGTCCGGACAGGTCCAGGTTTCCGACACGTCTTCCCAGCGCGTGCCGGGCTTGATGCCGTCCAGCGGCCAGCCTTCGGCTTCGTCGTAGATGAATCCGCAGACCACGCACATGAATTTGCGGAATGGGGTGGTGTCGGCTTGCGGGACTGCGCTCATGAATCGATGTGCGAAGGGAAATCGAAGGCGCGCATTCTACCGTTACACTAGAGCGCATGCACGAGAGAATGCCGCGCCAGGGCCTGTACACGATCACCGACGGGCCGCGCCCCGACCTGCTGCAAGCGGTCGCGGCCGCGCTGCGCGGCGGTGCGGCCTTGCTGCAATATCGAGACAAGACCCATGAGCACGCACGCCGGCTGGCCGAGGCGCGCGCGTTGCGTGCGCTCTGCACGCAGTATCGGGTGCCGCTGATCGTCAACGACGACGTGGAACTGGCGCTCGCGGCCGACGCCGACGGCGTGCATCTGGGCGAGCTCGACGGCGAACTCGCCGCGGCTCGCGCCCGGCTTGGCGCGCACGCGATCATCGGCGTGTCGTGTTATGACTCGATCAAGCGCGCGCGACAACTTGCCGCAGACGGCGCCGACTATCTCGCTTTCGGCGCGTTTTATCCGTCGCCGACCAAGCCCAGTGCGAAACGCGCGACAGTCGAATTGCTGCGCGAGGCGCAGTCGTTCGGCCTACCGCTGGTGGCAATCGGCGGCATCACCGCCGACAATGCGCAGCCTCTGCTCGACGCAGGCGCGGATTTTCTCGCGGCGATCTCGGGTGTGTTCGCCGTGCCCGATCCTTTTCTGGCGGCGAAAAGGTATTCCGGATTGTTCGAAACAAGAGCAACAGAACAGTTAGCCGCAAAGAGCATTTTAGGGAATTCGATAAACATGATCAGCAGTCACGAATGGTTTCAACGCGCGCAGCCCCTGATGCCGGGTGGCGTCAATTCGCCGGTGCGCGCGTTCAAGTCGGTCGGCGGCGAACCATTTTTCACCGACCATGCCGATGGCGCCTATCTATGGGATGTCGACGGCAAACGCTATATCGACTATGTCGGCTCGTGGGGCCCGATGGTCGCCGGCCACAACCATCCGCAGGTGCGCACCGCGGTAGAGCAAGCCGCGCGCGCGGGACTGTCGTTTGGCACGCCGTGTCCGGCGGAGGTGCGCATGGCCGAGGAAATCACGCGCATCGTGCCGTCGGTGGAAATGCTGCGCATGGTCAATTCAGGCACCGAGGCGACGATGGCCGCGGTCCGCCTCGCGCGCGGCGCGACCGGGCGCGACAAGATCGTCAAATTCGAAGGCTGCTATCACGGTCATGCCGATGCGTTTCTGGTGAAGGCAGGTTCGGGCGCGCTGACTCTCGGTGTACCGACTTCGCCAGGCGTACCCAAGGCACTCGCCGATCTCACGCTGACCTTGCCCTACAACGATCTCAATGCGGCCAGACAATTGTTCGCGCAGTGCGGCGAGCAGATCGCCTGTCTGATTATCGAGCCGGTCGCCGGCAATATGAATTGCATACCGCCGCGCGCCGGTTATCTGCAGGGCCTGCGCGATCTGTGCACGCAGCACGGCACGATTCTGATCTTCGACGAAGTGATGACCGGCTTCCGCGTCGCACTCGGCGGCGCGCAAGCGCTGTATGGCATCACGCCCGATCTGACCACCTTCGGCAAGATCATCGGCGGCGGCATGCCGGTCGGTGCGTACGGTGGCAAGCGCAACTTGATGGAACAGATCGCGCCGTCAGGCCCCGTGTATCAGGCCGGTACGCTATCCGGCAATCCGATCGCGATGGCCGCGGGTCTGGCGATGCTCGAAGTGATCCAGGCGTCGGGCTTCTATGCCGAACTCGAACGCAAGACCGATCTGCTGTCCGATGGCCTGGCCGCGGTTTCGCTGGATGCGGGCGTGCCGTTCAGCAGCAACCGCGTTTGCGGCATGTTCGGCCTGTTCTTCACTTCGGCAAAAGTGGAAACCTATACTCAGGCCACGGCTTGCGACGTGCCCGCATTCAATCGCTTCTTTCACGCGATGCTGGAACGCGGCGTGTATCTGGCGCCCTCCGCGTTCGAAGCGGGCTTCATGTCGATGGCGCACAGCGAGCAGGATATTGCCGACACGCTCGAAGCGGCGCGCGCAGCGTTTCGCATCGCGGCGGCGGGATAGAGGCAGCCGCCTTTTCATCCGCAAAAATCAGCCGCGCGTTTGAGCGACGACAAAGTCCCGCAGCGCAAGCGCAAGACGCGCCAAGCCTTCGGCAATATCCGAATCATCAATATTCAATGGCGGCACGAAACGCAGCACATCGGGGCCGGCTTGCAACACCAGCAGGCCCTGCTGGGCGGCGTGATCGAGAATCGCGCCGGCTTTGCCCTGATATTTTTCCGCAAGCACCGCGCCGAGCATCAGACCGCGGCCGCGTACCTCGGTGAACAGGTTCAACTCGGCGTCGATCGCATCCAGACCGGCGCGCAACGCCGCCGATTGACGCGCGACATTGGCCAGGATTTCCGGCGACGATAATTTGCGCAATGCCACGCGCGCGACCGCTGCGGCAAGCGGATTGCCGCCAAACGTGCTGCCGTGCGCGCCGAACTGCATCACCTCGGCAACTCTCGGTCCGGCCAGCATCGCGCCGATCGGAAAACCGCCGCCGAGCGCTTTCGCCAAGGTCACGATGTCGGGAACGATCCCATCCTGCCAGTGCGCGAACAGCTCGCCGGTGCGTCCCATGCCGCATTGGATTTCATCGAGAGCGAGCAAGGCGCCGTGGCGATCGCAAAGGGCGCGCAAACCGCGCAGAAAACCGTCCGCAGCGGGCATCACGCCGCCTTCACCCTGAATCGGTTCGACCAGCACGGCGGCGACATCACCATCTGCCATCGCCACTTCGACTTGCGCGAGATCGTTGAAATCAACGTAGCGAAATCCACCGGGCAGCGGTTCGTAGCCTTCCTGATACTTCGGCTGCGCGGTCGCGGTGACCGCGGCGAGCGTGCGGCCATGGAAGCTGCCGCGAAAAGTGACGATCACCCGCCGCTCCGGCACACGACCTTGCGCGGCGGCCCAGCGCCGGATCAGCTTGATCGCCGCTTCGTTCGCCTCCGCGCCCGAATTGCACAGGAACACGCGCTGCGCGAAACGCGAAGCGCGCACGAGTTCTTCAGCCAGGCGCAGCGGCGGTTCGCTGTAGAAGACATTGCTCGTATGCCAAAGCTTGCCGGCCTGTTCGGTCAGCGCCGCGACGAGGTCCGGGTCATTGTGACCCAAGCCATTGACCGCGATGCCGGCGGAAAAATCGACGTACTCCTTGCCGTCGCGATCCCAGATGCGCGAGCCCTGACCATGATCGAGGATCACCTCGCGCGGCTTGTAGACGGGCAGGTAATAGTGCCGGCCCGCGCCGAGCAGTTCGGCCGTCGTCGCGTGCGCCATCACCACGATCCTGTGTTCGGCATCGAAGCCCACGGCTCCTGCGGCGGCAGATGCCCGTCCTGCAACAATTCGATGGAGATCAAATCCGGCGAACGCACAAAGGCCATATGCCCGTCACGCGGCGGACGATTGATCGTCACGCCCATCGCCGCGAGGTGCGCGCAGGTTGCATAGATATCAGCGACGCGAAACGCGAGATGACCGAAGTTGCGCGCGCTGCCGTAATCCTCTTGCAGCGCGCTGTCCGCAGCGGGCCAGTTGTAGGTCAGCTCGATTTCCGCGTCGGGGGTCGCCGGCGCAGCGACGAATACGAGGGTGAATTTTCCGGCGGCGTTTTCTAGGCGCCGCGTCTCCAAGAGACCGAGACCCTCGCAATAGAATTTCAGCGATGCGTCCAGATCGCGGACGCGCACCATGGTGTGCAAATAGCGCATTTCGTTCTCCACTTTATTCCAGAAACAAATCCGCCAGCGGGGTCTTCGTCGCATCGACGGCGTATGCGGAAAAATCGCTGACGCCCGCTTCGCGCAACATGTCTTCGTCGAGCAGGAACCTGCCGGAAAATCCGCGCGCCGAACGAGTGAGCACTGCATGTGCCGCATCGGCGACGATTTCTGGTTTGCGGCAACGCGCGAGATCGATGCCGGGAATCATGTTGAGTGCATCGGTCGCGATGATCGTGCGCGGCCACAGCGCATTGATCGCCACGCCCTGCGCGCCGAATTCCGCGGCTAGCCCGAGCGTGACGAAACTCATGCCCATCTTGGCCAGGGTATAGCCCGTGTGCGGCGCCCACCATTTCGGATCGAGCGAGGGCGGCGGCGCCAGGGTCAGGATATGCGGATTGGATGCCTGTAACAGATGCGGCAGACAAACCTGGGCACACAGAAAACTGCCGCGCGCATTGACCTGGCTCATCAGGTCGAAACGCTTCATCGGCGTGTCGAGCGCGCCGCGCAGCCAGATCGCGCTGGCATTGTTGACCAGGATATCGATGCCGCCGAATGTCGCCACGGTCTGCGCGACCGCGGCCTGCACTTCGGCTTCTTCACGGATGTCGCATTTGATCGCCAAGCCCTTGCCGCCAGCCGCATCGACCGCCGCGGCCGCGCTGTGGATCGTGCCTGGCAGTTTCGGATTCGGCACGGTGGATTTCGCCGCGATCGCCACGTTCGCGCCATCGCGTGCTGCGCGCAACGCGATCGCCAAGCCGATGCCGCGCGAGGCGCCGGTGATGAACAGGGTTTTGCCATGCAGGGTATTCATGCGCGGATTCCGGAAGGTGACTACGCGAGAGTTTCAGGCGGATTGAAAGCGCGGCAGATAATGCACCAGTTGCGCGAGCCTTTCGAGCGGATCGCTCATCTGCAGCAGATGCTGGCGCTCGGCATTTTCCAGCGGCAGCGTTTCGGCCAGACGAAAGCCGACCCAGGCCGCATCGTCGAAGCACGTGCGCGCGGCCTTGCTGTGCGGCCCGCCGGTCTTCTCCAGCAGGCGTTCGAGGATCGTGACCAGCAGCAGAAACTCCGGTGGAATCGCGACGCTGGCCTCGTCCGGCCACACCTGCACCAGCGCGTGGGCCAGGCCGTTGTCGCGCACGCGCGAACGATCGACGCGAAAACGTCGACCGCCGCTGGCGCGGATGCCAAGCAGCCCGTCGGGCAGAGTATAAAAATCCACAATATGCGCGAGCGTGCCGATCGCCGCCGGCATCGCGGGCTCGCCGACCTCGCTTCCCTGCAATATCAGGCAGACACCGAAACCATCGCCGCCGCGCGCGCAATCGCGCACCATGTCGAGGTAGCGCCGCTCGAACACGCGCAGGCTCAACAGCCCGCCGGGAAACAGGACCGTGCTGAGCGGAAACAGCGGAATATCCAGTGTCGGCGCAGTCGCGGTCACACCATCAGTTTAGCATCGCCGAAAAGACGCTCCGGTTTCCCTGCAGCCAAGGTGCTATTGATGTGGCGCTGTGATATTTGAACCCACTACTTGTCGTTGAATAATTCAGAGCGCAGAACCCTTGCGGTCGCTTCCCCTGCGCAGCGGGGGAAGCTGCCCGTAGGGCTGATGGGGGCGCTTTTTACCATGCCCGATCAAGAGCAGGAGCGCCCCCTTCCGCCTTCGGCACCTTCCCCCGCTGCGCAGGGGAAGGAGGGCATCTCCGCGCCAGCCAACGTGTGGGGTATTTCAAACTTCAGCTGGTCGCATCACTAAGGCAAGCGGCGCGCGTCCACGCGCAACGGAGTGCCGCGCAAGATCAACTGCACACGCAGCCGATCGCCTTCGCGCTCGATGCTGGCCGGCAGGAACGCGCGCTTGCCACCGATGCCCATGCCGGCGGCCGCACACGGCTCGCCCTCCGAGTGCGCATTGATGCGCGATTTTCCGAAATCGCCGCGCAGTGCGCAGGCTTCGAGCGAAAGCCACTGCGTCTCATCGAACGCCGCAGCGCTCACCGTTGCGGCATTCACGGAAGGACGTAGGGTGTAGGGAATAAGTGCGAGCGACTTGTCGAAGGCTCGGCGCGAGGTATTCATCGCCCAGACCGCGTCGAGCGCGGTATCCGCATCGACATCCATGTGCACGCGCCACAGCGCCCAGTCCGGCTGTTGCGTAGGTTCGATGGCGACGGTCACGTGCGGCGGAGCGGGATTCTCGGCCGTCGCCTTGCCCTGCGCCTGCGCCACCTGCGCGGAATTGTCGTAGCGCCCTGCCAACAAGGCGCCGATGGCGGCGGTCGAAATGCCAGCGCCGTTCTGCTCCTTGCATTGCGCGGTCGGGCACGTCGCGAGGACGACCATGATCAACATCATCGATATCTTTAGCATGGGAAAACCCTCGCGTTGACGGAACCGTTGCGATAACCAAATCTATATCGGATCGGCCGACGCGGCGCATCGCCTGCGAAAGTGTCGCAAGAACGTGACGCTTACCCTTGTCGGGTGCGCCCGCTTTTTGCAGAATCTCTAGGCCTACGAGATCGATGAGAAGCATTCCATGAAGAAGATGGTTATCGCGTTATCGCTATTGGGTGGCTTTGTAATTGCAGTGGCTATTGGGGCCGTGGCAGGTATCTATGCCTATCAGAAGGCATACGGAAACATGGCTGACCATTTTGCCGATAGGGCCGTCACCAATACCTTCCTTTTGCGCATTCCTCGTGGCGATGCACGAACGGATAGATGTCGTGAAACGTCTGATTCAAGAAACAAACATATATACGGTCAGCGCCGCCTCTGCCTACGACAAGTTGGATTCGCCATATCTGGAAACGTTCAAAAAGGCCGCGCTGGGTGTTGTCAGCGATGATCGTTTTTCCGACAAGAAAAATATCTTTGGGGTTTATGCCGCTGCGGTACGGGCATGCTTGCAGGCACCGACCGATGGCCGTGCGCAGATTGCTGAGTGCGCTCGCGATTCAACTGAAAAAGCGCGCAAGAATTTTTGTGGTGACGATAGAAATTGCTTGGCAGGACTAACTCAGCCCTTCGTGTTTTAGAGACACACAAGAACGGTAGCGTGTTCTCAAACAACCAGAAACGCGGCGGTGGCGAGTTGCGCCGAGCGGGCGGTGGCGAAGATTCGCGCTAGCTCTGTGAACCAGCTCAACGAAAGTGCGCATCCTGTAATCCGGCCAGAAACTTCCGCGGCGCATTCTCAAATCCGCCGTTGGACATGAAGACGATGTGATCGCCGGCACGCGCCTGCTCGCGCAGTGCGACGATCAGTGCAGCGACCGTCGGCGCCGTATGCCCGCGACCGTTCAAGGCGGCAGTGACTTTCTCCGCGTCCCAGGCCAGTTCGGGGCGCTGCAGGAAAACCACGGCGTCGGCGTCGGCGAGACTCGGCGCCAGTTCGGCGGCGTGCGCGCCCAGGCGCATCGAATTGGAGCGTGGCTCCATGCCGACCAGAATGCGCGCGTTGCCGACGCGTGCGCGCAGGCCGGCCAGCGTGGTCGCGATCGCGGTCGGATGATGGGCGAAGTCGTCGTATACTTTTATACCATTGATTTCGCCGACCAGTTCCATGCGCCGTTTGGCGCTGCGGAAATCGGCGAGTGCGGAAATCGCGTTGCCGATATCGACACCACCCGCGTCCGCGGCGGCGAGCGCGGCGAGCGCGTTCATCACATTGTGGCGGCCGATCAATGGCCAGCGCACGCTGCCGACTTCACGGCCGGCGTGCAGCACGGCGAATTCGGAACCGTCACCGACAATCAGGCGTGCGCGCCAGTCGCCGATGTCCATGCCGAACGTCGTCACCGGTGACCACGCACCCATCGCGAGCACTTCGGCCAGCCGCGCATCCTCGGCATTGACGATCAACCGGCCATTGCCCGGCACGCTGCGCACGAGATGATGGAACTGACGCTGGATCGCGGCGACGTCGGGGAAAATATCGGCGTGATCGTATTCGAGGTTGTTGAGGATCGCGATCTGCGCGTGGTAATGGACAAATTTGGAGCGCTTGTCGAAGAACGCAGTGTCGTATTCGTCGGCTTCGATCACGAAGTCTTCGCTGTCGCCAAGGCGCGCCGAAACACCGAAATTCTCCGGCACGCCGCCGACCAGAAAGCCCGGCGCGTGGCCGCAGGCCTTGAGGATCCAAGCCAGCATCGCCGTCGTCGTCGTCTTGCCATGGGTGCCGGCGACCGCGAACACGCGGCGCGCGCCGAGCAGGTTGTCGCCGATCCATTGCGGCCCGGACACGTACGGCAAGCGCACATTGAGCATGTGCTCGACCGCCGGATTGCCGCGCGACAAGGCGTTGCCGACGATCACCAGATCCGGAACCTGTGCCGGATCGGCGCTGCCCAGATGCTCGGCGCGATAGCCTGATTTCAGTGCGATGCCGAGCGCGGCGAGCTGATCGCTCATCGGCGGATAGATGTTCTGGTCCGAGCCGGCGACTTCGTGGCCCGACTCGCGCGCCAGTGCAGCGATGCCACCCATGAACGTGCCGCAGATGCCGAGGATGTGCAATTTCACCGCGCGGCGCTCATGCGGCGGCGGGCGCGCCTGCGAATCCGCTCAGCAGCAGCGCGGCGATAATCCAAAGCACGGCGATCAGCATGCCGCCGGCGAACGGCAGGTTGAGGCTGTGACGGAACACGTGCGCATCGACGACGACTTTCCAGATCAGCAGCGGCAGCGAGACTGCGCCGAGCAGCAGTTGCAGCGGCGTCATCTGCTCTGGCGTCGCCGGTGGATCGCCCGCAAGCAGGGCGATCGGCGCGCTGATCGCAGTGAATACCAGCGCGCAGGAGAGCAAGGCCGTCGCGGTCTGCACGAAACGGCTGCGCAAGCCGCGCATGCTCAGCAGCAGGTTCAAGGTCAGCAGGGTGAAGCAGAGCCAGAGCAATGCGCCGCCGAGCACGCCGCCAAGCGAGACCTCGTGCGCGAACAGGGCGACGCCGATCTGCATTACGACGCACAGCGCGACGACGGCGGCCAGCGTCTGCGTCGAATACGGCAGATCCTGCGGGCCGCGGCGCAGCAGCAGGATATCGCGAACGATCAGGAATACAGGTGGCATACGTGCGTCTTTAACGGCTGCGCCCTCACCCCTTGCCCTCTCCCGCATGCGACAGAGGGGGGTGATCGTCGCGCTAGCGCGCGACCTCGGTGTTTGATTGAAGCGGCAGCGCGGCGAATATGCGCCGGGACACTTCGTCAACGTCGCCCACGCCATCGACATG
>NZ_DATBQK010000106.1:0-9852 GCF_036560865.1 Rudaea sp. | reverse complement strand
CGCCCGCAGAACGGCAAGCTGCTGTCGCTCAAGGTACGCATCGAACAAGCGCAGAAGGCGGCACCGCCGCCAGCGCCAAACGCACAAGCCGCCGCGCCGCCGGCTGCGGCTCCGCCCACCGCAGCACCGACGACAGCGCCGGCTACGCCGCCATCCGCGGCTCCAGCATCGGCTGGTACCGTCGCAGCAAAAACTCCAGCCTCGGCGAATACCGCTGCGCCTCCAGGGCCGCCCGCATCCCCGCCGGCACCGGTGCCGCCGGCCACGTCAGCATCCGCCGCCGCGGGGCCGGCAGCGGTCGTCGCGCGCGGCGAGTTGTTGCTCAACGCGCAGCCGTGGGCGAATGTCGAATCGGTCCTCGACGAGCATCAACAGGCGATCAAATTGCCCACCGACGCGAGCACCCCATTTGCCTTGCTGCTGCCGGTCGGCAAGTACGTCGTCAGCTTCCGCAATCCGCTCGCCGAGAAACCTGTGCAGGTCGTTGCGGTCATCGAAGCGAACAAGCGCACTCGCGCCAATGCGGCGTTCGCGACCGCCAAGCCCGCGACTGCGAACGCGGCGCCGGCGCTGACGCGGGCACAACAGGATTATCTCGCGGGACGCTACGCCGCGGCCGCGCGCGTCGATCCGGCCGTGTTGTCCGATGCGGCGGCGAAGTTTCATGCGTATCTGATTCGCTCCGCGTCGAGCTTCATGCTCGCCAGCACCGGTGGCGATACGAGTCTCATGGTCGCCGCGCGCGCGGACGCACGCGCCGCACTGGCGCTCGATGCGCACGCGCCGCCGGACGCGACGACGTTTCCGCCGCGCTTCCTCGCGTTCTACGCCGAGACGCGCTGACCTTCGCGCCGGATCGCCGCAACTGCGGCACGGCGTATACTCACATTCACGAATTTCCTCGGAGCAACGGCTATGGGTGGTATGGGCGGCGTACTCGCACTGATCCTGATCATCGTCATCTTGACCGCGATCTCGAAAACGATCCGCATCGTGCCGCAGGGTTACGAGTGGACCAAGGAAACCTTCGGCCGCTATACCAGCACGATGGAGCCGGGCCTGCACATCCTGGTTCCCCTGTATCAGGCGGTCGGACGCAAGATGAACATGATGGAGCAGGTGCTCGACGTACCTTCGCAGGACGTGATCACCAAGGACAACGCGGTCGTGCGCGTCGACGGCGTCGTGTTTTACCAGGTGCTCGACGCGGCCAAGGCGGCGTACGAAGTGTCCAATCTCAATCAGGCGATCCTCAACCTGATCATGACCAATATCCGCACCGTGCTCGGCTCGATGGATCTCGATGAGTCGCTGAGCAAGCGCGACGAGATCAACGCGCGTCTGCTCAAGGTCGTCGATGAGGCGACGCATCCGTGGGGGCTGAAGTGCAACCGCATCGAGATCAAGGACATCCAGCCGCCGCAGAACCTGATCGACTCGATGGCGCGGCAGATGAAGGCCGAGCGTGAGAAGCGAGCGAACATTCTCGAAGCCGAGGGCTTCCGCCAGGCCGCGATCCTCAAGGCCGAAGGCGAGAAGCAAGCCGTGATTCTGTCAGCCGAAGGCCAGCGCGAGGCCGCGTTCCGCGCCGCCGAGGCGCGCGAGCGTTCGGCGCAGGCAGAAGCCAAGGCGACCGAGTTGGTGTCCAACGCGATCCGTGCGGGCGACATCAACGCGATCAACTATTTCGTTGCGACCAAGTACGTCGATGCGCTCAAAGCCATGGTCGGCGCACCGAACCAGAAAATCATGCTGCTGCCGATGGAAGCCACCGGCATTCTGGGTTCGCTCGCCGGCATCGTCGAGCTGGCCAAGTCGAGCATCGAACAGCAGCAGACCACGAGGGCGTTGCCGAAACAGCCCGCACCGCCGCCAGGCAATTCCGCCTGAGCGGCGTGTTGAGATTGACCTGATGCCCTGCCCCCTTCCGCCTGCCGGCACCTCCCCCGCTGCGCAGGGGAAGGGGAAAACTATGAAGCGGCAATTCGGATTCCTTCCTCCGCTCGCGGGGGAAGGTGCCGGCAGGCGGAAGGGGGCGCCTTTCCCCAAAAGTATACATTTGGAGTAATCGCATGTTGCACTACGGCTGGTGGATTTTCGCGGTGGTACTGATCCTGGCGGAGCTGATGATGCCGGGCTATTTCATGCTCTGGGTCGGCATTGCCGCCGCGGTAGTCGGCGCGTTGCTGCTGATCCTGCCCGACCTGTCGTTCCTCGCGCAGACCGTTGCCTTCGTGCTGCTCTCCGTCGTCAGCTGCTACTGCTATTGGCGCTTTGTCCGTCCGGTTACGACCGGTCCCAGCGATCAGCCGCTGCTCAATCGCCGCGCCGAACAATTCATCGGCAAGCGCTACGTGCTCGACAGCGCCATCGTCAACGGCAATGGCAAGGTGCGCGTCGGCGATTCGCCCTGGCTCGCCTCAGGCCCCGACCTGCCGGCCGGCGCGACCGTCGAAGTGATCGCCGTCGACGGTACAACGCTCAAGGTGCGCGCGGCGGGGTAGGCTGCGGGAATGGGTGGAGGAATCAAGTCGACGCTGGTTGGCTCCATGGAGGCATGTGGCTGACCCATACCGCTCTCTGATTCCCGCCATGTGGCTAGCCTGGGCGGTCTACTGGTGGGTCTCGTCGCGTAACGTCAAGCCGGTGTTGCGCCATGAGTCGTTGTCCTCGCGGTTTTCGCACATTGCGCCTCTGGTACTCGCGCTGCTTTTTTTCTCTGCACCGGGCCAGCTGTTGCGCGAGCGCTTCCTCCCAGTCGCAACGTGGACCTTTCCAGTGGCGGTGATTGTGACCGCTGCGGGTCTGGGTTTTGCGGTGTGGGCACGCCGCTGCCTCGGTACAAACTGGAGCGGTACCGTGACCATCAAACAGGATCATGAACTCGTGACGAGCGGGCCTTACGCCCTGGCGCGTCACCCCATCTATACCGGCCTGCTGCTCGCCTTCATCGGGTCGGCCATCGCCAGGGGCGAATGGCGGTGCGTTCTGGCGGTTGCGCTCGCAACGCTGGCATTCTGGCGGAAACTTCGCATCGAGGAACGCTGGATGTACGAGCAGTTCGGGGATGTATACCGGGCGTACTGTCAGCGTGTGCGGGCGCTGATTCCCTTCGTTCTCTGAGCAGGTCAGATCCGCCCATGATCCGCATTCGTGAAATCGATCATCTGGTATTGCGCGTCGTCGACCTCGACAAGATGCTGCGCTTTTATTGCGAGGCGCTGGGCTGCACGGTCGAGCGCCGACAGGATGCGATCGGTCTCGTGCAACTGCGCGCAGGCCGATCCCTGGTCGACCTCGTGCCGGTCGATGGCAAGCTCGGCAGTGCCGGCGGCGCGGCACCGGGCAGGGAGGGGCGCAATCTCGATCACTTCTGCTTTCGCGTGGAACCGTTCGATGCAACTGCGATTCAACGCCAGCTCGAAGCCTGCGGCGTCGAGGCCGGTCCGGTGGAATCGCGTTACGGCGCGGAAGGTGAGGGGCCGTCGATCTACATCACGGACCCCGAAGGCAATATGATCGAGCTCAAGGGGCCGCCGGACGGCCGAGCCAGCGACGCGTGCTGACTCACTTCACCGCAGCAAGCAGCTGCGCAAACCGTGAAAGCTCGGCCTGGTCCATATCCGACACGACTGCGGCGGACTCATCGCCCAGCGCAACCTTGTCCAACGTATAGCCCTGCAACTGCATCCGCGTGCCGATGGCGGCGGAATCGGTTTGCGCGATGACGAACACGTCGATCAGGTGCTGGCCGTGACGATAGACCAGCACGGGCACACGCTGCGTGCCGACGTAGTCGACCCTGCCGCCGACGAGGGCGAAGCCTTGGTCGGCAAAATCCTGCACCACGGGCGCCTGCGCAACCTTGCCCGCGAACCATGGTTTGACGGTGTGCCGATCGGTGGAAACGACATCGACTGGTGAGGTTGCCGCGAGCGCACGCCAGTGGCTGGCGAACAGATCGCGTACGATCTGATTTTGTGTCTGCCGGGCCGTGGATTCACCACTGCGATTCGATGTGTTCCAGATCGATGTAAGCATGGCGCCCGCAGCGAACGCGAGTACCAGGGATGCGGCGATCGGCAACCAAACGCTGCGGATTCTGCGCGCACGGTCGGCGGCCGGTCTGGGTATCTGCATCTGGATACGCTCGCGCAGCGCGGTTGGTGCAGGGTAGCGTGGCGCATCGCTGCGCAGGCTGCGGCGCAGTGCATCGAGTTCGATCAGGGCGGCGCGGCACTCGGCGCAGCCGTCCAGATGCGTTTCGAGTTCGCGGCTCGTGGCGCGGTCGAGTTCGCCGTCGAAATACAGCGGCAGCAGGTCGTGAGCGGTCTTACAGTCCATGCGGAGTCTCCACTTCGGCGCGCACACCGTGCGCGGCCAGCGCTTTCTGCAGCAGCGCGCGCCCGCGCGCGAGGCGCGACATCACCGTGCCGATCGGCGTCTGCAGCACATCGGCGATTTCGCGATAGGACAATTCCTCGATCTCGCGCAGGATCAAAACTTCGCGGAACTCTGTTGGCAGATTGCGCAACTGCCGCGCGATCAGGCTCTGGCGTTGCGCATTGTCGACACGATCCTCGACCTCGCTCGCCTCGCTGCGCGGCAGCCAGCGCTCCGCCGTCTCAGCGCTTTGGTCGATCGCGATATTCCCCTGATCGCGAACCCGCCTGGACAGTCGTGCCAGGCAGCAGTTGCGCACGATCGCCAGCCACCACGCGCGCGCGTTGCCGCCGGCGTAGGTGTCGGCCGAACGCGCGGCGCGCAGGTAGGCGTCGTGCACGGCATCGGCGGCATCCTGCTCGTTGCCGAGCAGCCAGCGGCCGAGGTTGTAGGCCGCATCGAGATGACGCAGAACCAGATCGCCGACGAAGGCCTGGGCGGTCGCGCTGGTCACCCGGTCGTTTCCATCTGCTGATGCCGATCGCTCACATTGTCACGCTATTGCCTGCGCACATGCACGATGCCGGTCATGAACGGGTGCACGGTGCAGTAGTAGCTGAAATCGCCTTCGTTGGTAAAAGTATACTCGTAGCGATCGTCGGTATCCAGCGCCTTGGAGGCGAAGGTCTTGTCGGCGCTGGTTACCGTGTGCGGGGTTTCGTCGTGATTGGTCCAGACGATTTTCGCGCCCGGCGCAACCGTGATTTCCTTCGGCGTGAAGGCGAACTTGGTGATCTCGACGCTGGGGGCCGGCGCGTCGGTCGCAAAAACTACCGGCGCGACGCAGGCTGTGCAGATCATCGCGAGCAAGGCGCCCGCGCGCACCGGATAAGACAAGGAGTAGCGCATTCTGTTGTCCTTATATATGTGTGTACGCTCAGCGATCGAGCGGCGTATCGATCAGCGCGAGTTCGTGCCGGCCGCGCACCACGCTCAACTGACGCGTGCCGAGCAGCTTGCCGAGTTCGCCCGCCGGCACCTTGACCGGCCCGGGTTCGCCGAAGCCTGCCTGGCCGGGCGTCGGCAGCGGGTAGGCGAGCGACATCGCGGTGTGCAACGCGATATGGCCTTCGACCTTCTGCAGCACCTGATGGATATGGCCGTTGAGCACGGTGACCGAACCGTAGGGGCGCAGCAGCGCGAGCGCGACCGCGGAATCGGCCGTACCCCAGCCCCAAGGCTCCCACACCGTCCACATCGGAATATGCGCGAGCACGACGATCGGCGTCGAATGCGAGACGTGCGCGAGATCGGTTTTCAGCCAGGCGAGTTGCTCGTCGCCGAGCGCGGACATCGTGCCCATCTTGAAATTGAGCGTATTGGTCAGGCCGATGACGTGCACGCCGCCCTGATCGAAGCTGTACCAGCCTCTGCCCTTGCCATCGTGATCGAAGAATTTGAGGTAGCCGGAAAGCCCATCGTCGATCGTGTCGTGCTCGCCGGGAATCGTGTGCACACGATCGACATGGATTTCCGTGAGGATTTCCTTCGCCTGGCCGAATTCCTCCGGTCTGGACAGGTGGCTTACATCGCCGGTATGCACGACGAATGCGGGCGTCTGCGCCAGGCCGTTGATATCGGCGATCGCGCGACGCAGCGAGCCCACCACGTCGGGATTGGCTTCCTTGTGAAAGCCGATATGCGTATCGCTGATCTGCACGAAGGTCAGGGCGTTTTTCGAGGCGGCGGCGATGTGGTCCGACGTCGTCGCGCCGAGCGCGCGCGGTACGCCGCCGGCGACCGTCCAGACCACGGCGGCGCCGGTCCATGCGGCCAGACAGCTCAGCGCCTGGCGGCGGGAGGGGTTATGCTCGGGTACGGCCCGGTCGCGGGTGTTCATGTCGGTTCCTTGTCGTCGTGGCGGGATGCCTGTGACCCACTAGATCGGCCAGAGTGGGTGTTTATTCCCGCTGCGCCCGGTCGCCCCGGGGCCTCGGAACGGCCTGAAACAGGCCAAAGTGGCTTTTCGGCGCGATAACGGATAAACTGTTAAGACTGTGTTTAGCTGGGTCACCGTGAATCGTGGCCTGATGCGGCCGATCGTTCTTTGATCCGCTACGTCTGTCTTGTCGTTTCGTTCACTCCCTGCAACCAGTCTCGACGCGGATGTTCCGCGCGAGTTTGTTTGTCACTATTGGAGTTTCAAATGTCGAATCGTCAAAACGGTACGGTCAAGTGGTTCAACGACGCCAAGGGTTTTGGCTTCATCACCCCGGAAAGTGGCCCCGACCTGTTCGTGCATTTCCGCGCGATCCAAGGCAGCGGCTTCAAGACCCTGCAGGAAGGCCAGAAGGTAAGCTTCGTCGCCATCCAGGGTCAGAAGGGCATGCAGGCTGACCAGGTTCAGTTGGCCTAATTCGCCAGCAACCCGATACGAGGCCCCGGTTGGCGACAACCGGGGCTTTTTTGTGGCTGCGATTTGCCGAACCCGCGAGCGCAGGCAGGGGGAGACAGCACGATCGTTCGCCGCGATAATGCCATTCACACTTTTCAACTGAAGCGCGCCATGACGCAGCAAACCATACTCAACGCAACCCATCGCGCGCTCGGCGCGAAGATGGTGGATTTCGGCGGCTGGGACATGCCGCTCAATTACGGTTCGCAGATTGAAGAGCACCACGCGGTGCGCCGCGATGCGGGCATGTTCGACGTGTCGCACATGACTGTGGTCGATCTCACGGGGCCGCGCACGCGCGAATTCCTGCGCCATCTGCTCGCCAACAGTGTCGACAAATTGAAGGTGTCCGGCAAGGCGCTGTACTCGTGCATGCTGAACGAACAAGGCGGAGTGATCGACGATCTGATCGTCTATTTCCTGACTGAAGATTTCTTCCGCGTCGTGGTCAATGCGGCGACGCACGACAAGGACCTCGCCTGGATCGAAAAGCAAGCCAAGGCGTTCGACGTCAAGGTCAGCGAACGCGCGGATCTGGCGATGATCGCCGTGCAGGGTCCGAATGCGCGCGCCAAGGTGCAGTCGTTATTGACCGAAGCCACGCGCGCGGCCGCGGTGAAGATCGGCAAATTCAGCACGACGCAGGGCGATGGTTTGTTCATCGCGCGCACCGGCTACACCGGCGAGGACGGCTACGAAATCATCGTCCCCGAAGCGCAAGTCGTCGCCCTGTGGAACCAGCTGATCGCCGCGGGCGTCGCACCGGCCGGACTCGGCGCGCGCGATACCTTGCGCCTCGAAGCGGGCATGAACCTGTATGGTCAGGACATGGACGAATCGATCACGCCATGGGAAGCGGGGCTGGCGTGGACGGTGTCGCTCGAACCCGGCCGCGATTTCATCGGCCGCGAAGCGCTGGAAAAACAGAAGGCCGACGGCGTGAAGCGCGCACTGGTCGGCATGGTGATGGACGAGAAAGGCGTGCTGCGCCACGGCCAGCGCGTCGCCACCGCGCAGGGCGACGGCGAGATTCTATCGGGCACATTTTCACCGACCCTGGGCAAGGCGATCGCGTTCGCGCGCGTGCCGGCGGCGACAACGGAAAAGGCCGAGGTCGATATCCGCGGCAAGCTGGTGCCGGTGCGCATCGTCAAGTATCCGTTTGTAAGAGACGGCAAGGCTTGCGTCGTTTGAGCTTTGCTTGACGTCGACTCCGTGTAAAATCGGGGCCGCAGCGATCCATCGACTAGGACAGGACATGAACGAAATTCCCGGCGATCTGAAATTCATGAAGTCCCACGAGTGGGCGCGCGTCGAAGACAACGGCACGGTTACGATCGGTATTTCCGATCACGCGCAGGGATTGCTCGGCGACCTCGTCTATGTCGAATTGCCCAGCGTTGGCGACACGGTAACGGCCGGCACCGCCTGCGCGGTAGTCGAGTCGGTCAAGGCCGCCTCGGATGTTTATGCTCCGGTGTCGGGCGAAGTGATCTCGGTCAACGCCGCACTTGGCGACAAGCCCGAGACGATCAACGAGGACGCTTACGGCGAAGGCTGGATCTTCGTCGTCAAGCCGAGCAACCTGGCCGAGGAATCCGAAGAACTGCTCGATCCGGATGCGTACGCCGAGGTGATCGAGGACGAAGACCACTAGAGGCCGGGACTCGAGACTCGGGGCGCGAGGCTCGCTGAAATGCAGGCTCTCGAATTCCGGATTGCTCGGGTCCATGCCTTCGCTCGAAGTAACCCAATCGATTTCTGATTCTCCACCCCGGTGCACCGGTGCTCCTGCGAGCCCCGAGCCCCGAGTCCCGAGTCCCGCTGATGCCTTTTATTCCCCATTCCGAAGCCGACGTCCGCGCGATGCTCAAGACCATCGGCGTGCAGAGTATCGAAGACCTGTTCGACGAAATTCCGCCCGGTCTGAAAATCGAGCAGCTCAAGGCCGTGCCGGCGGGCCTGAACGAGATGGATGTGACGCGCCTGATGAAAGCGCGTGCGGCGCAGGATGGCACGCCGCTCAACTTCGCCGGCGCCGGCGCTTATGAGCACCATATCCCGGCGGCGGTGTGGGCGATCGTTTCGCGCGGCGAATTCTATTCGGCCTACACGCCGTACCAGGCCGAGGCGAGCCAGGGCACGCTGCAACTGATCTACGAATATCAGACGATGATCACGCGCCTCACCGGCATGGACGTGAGCAACGCCTCGATGTACGACGGCGCGACCGCACTGGCAGAAAGCGTGCTGATGGCTGAGCGCTGCGCGAAGAAGGGGCCGCGCAAGGTGCTCGTGCCCAAGTCGGTGCATCCGGCCTATCGCAAGACTCTGCACACGATCGTCGCCCTGCAAAATATAGAAGTGGTCGAAGTGGACTTTTGCCACGAGGGTGCGGCGTCGGGTGGCATCGCCGCTGACTGGCTCGCGCAGCAGGACTTTGGCGCGTTCACCGCGCTGGTGATTCCGCAGCCGAACTTTTTCGGTGCGCTCGAAGATGTCGATGCGCTGACCGACTGGGCGCATGCCAAGGGCGCGCTGGTGATCGGCGTGGTCAATCCGCTTTCGCTCGCCGTGCTCAAACCACCTCGCGCATGGGGAGCGACAGGCGCGGACATCGTCTGCGGCGACGGCCAGCCGTTCGGCGTGCCGCTGTCGTCGGGCGGTCCGTACTTCGGCATCCTCGCCTGCAAGCAGGAGTTCGTGCGCCAGATGCCCGGGCGCATCGTCGGCCGCACGACCGACCTCGACGGCAAGCCGGGCTTCGCGCTCACCCTGCAGGCGCGCGAGCAGCACATCCGTCGCGCCAAGGCGACTTCGAACATCTGCACGAACCAGGGCCTGCTCGTGACGGCCGCGACGATCACGATGGCGTTGCTCGGCAGCGAGGGCGTGACGCGCGTCGCCAACACGAGCATGCGCAACACGCGCGCGTTGCGCGACCGGTTGTGCGCGATAGCGGGCGTGAGCCAGCTGTTCTCGCGTCCGTTCTTCCACGAGGTCGCCCTGCGCCT
>NZ_DATBQK010000105.1:0-56093 GCF_036560865.1 Rudaea sp. | reverse complement strand
ATAAAGCAATCCTAGGCAGGTACCGAACGAAATACCGAGGGCGATACGCTTCGACCATTTGCCCACCAGCCTTCTTGACGATACCGTCTTCCACCTGCCTGTCGGCAACGGTGTGAACGTATGCACGCCGGAGTTTTCCGTTAGGGGTCTCGCGCATTCCACTCCGTAAGCACGGCGCGCGTCGTCGTTGCGTAGATGCCCCCACGCCCAGTTCACGCGCGTGGCCAGCGACGCTTCCCAATCCTCGCCGCGGCGATCCGGATGCAACCAGCGTTGCAGCCAACGATAGTGTTCGCGAATACGTTCCTGCGTGGTGTCCTTGCGCACACCGAGCACCCGGTACGCGTCGGCGTCGGGCTGGAACAACGCCTGTTGCAGATAAAACCGCGCTGCCTCAACTATATCGACTTCGGTTTCGTTGACCTCGCCGGCCAGATCGTGCAGGAGAGGCTGGGGCGCCGACGCCAGCTGGATGACAACGCCGATATCCTGCGGCAATTCCATGCCGCGCAGCGCATGGCGCTGAACGGGCGCGCGATACAAAGCAAGTGCGAGCTCCAGCGCTTCGCTTGCCATCGCCGACCCTATTTCTTGTTGAGCTTCAATGTGTCGCCATAACTATAGCCGTAGTAGTTATAGCCGTATGCCACGGTCTTGTAATTGTGCTGATTGATCATCGCCCCGATCAGGCGCGCGTGTGCTCCCCACAGCCGCTTGATCGACGATTTCGCCGAGGAAATCCGGGTTCCTCCCGCCTTCGTGACCAGCAAGGTACCGGTCGCGATATTCGCCAGCACCGGAGCATCGGCGATGCCCAGCACCGGCGGCCCATCGATGATGATCTGATCGTATTTTTCCCCCGCCGTGAGCAGCAGGGAAATCATTTTCGGCCCGGCCAGCAGTTCGGTCGGATTGGGTGGCACCGGGCCTGACAAGATAAGGTCAAGACGCGGGTTTTCCGTCTTCATGACGGTCTGCGCCATGGTGGATCCACCTGCAAGCAGGTTGCTCAGCCCAACGTCTGCCGACACGCGCAGTGTTTTGCCCAGCGACGGGCGGCGCATGTCGCCTTCGATAAGCAGCACACGTTTACCCAGCTGCGAAAGTCCCCGCGCCAGTGTCAGTGCCGCTGTCGACTTGCCTTCGCCAGGAGCCGGACTGGTAATCAGCAACACCTTCGGCGTACCACGATCAGTGGAAAACTGCAGCGCCGTACGCACTGAACGGTAGCTCTCGGAAAACGCTGAGCGTGGGTCTTTCTGTACCTCCTCGGTCGACTCCTTGTTGAGCTTCGGAATGATACCGAGCACCGGAAGGTGCAGATGCTTTTCGATATCCAGCGGCGTTCTCAGGGTGTCGTCGAGATACTCCAGCAGCAGCGCCATCAGGATTCCAAGCATGGAACCCAACAGCAAACCGACGCCGAGATTGCGCGATAGACTGGGCGCATAACGTCCACCGGGAACTTCGGCGCGATCCACGATGGAGATATTGCTGGATTTGACGCCACCCGCGATGCCGATTTCCTTGTAGCGCTGCAGCAACGCGTTGTAGAGCTGACGGTTCGTATCCGCGTCGCGTTTGAGGATGTTGTATTGGATGCTGCGGCTGTCGACATCGAGAGTCTGCACTCGCAGCTTGTCGATTTGCGCCTCGAGCATTTTTTGCTGCGCGACGGCAGCGTCATACTCTGCCTTGACTGAGGAGCGCACATTGGCGAACTCGCCCGCAATCTGTTTTTGTACGTTGTCGATCTGCCCCTTCAGGGCCAACATGGACGGATAGTCCGGCTTGTACGTCTGCAAGTTGTTTTGGTACTGCGCCTGCAGCTGCGCGTGCTGCTGCTGAAGGGTCAGCAGAACAGGATTGCCGCTGAGCATGTCTGCCGGCAGCGCCATGCCGCTTGTCGACTTCGCGGCATTCCAGCGCGCCTCCGCACGAATACGCTGATCCTGCGACTTCGCCATTGAAGCATTGAGGTCGGAAAGATTTTCCGCGACGAGCGAAGTACCGTCCTTGGTCGGTACGATATTTTCCTTCTGTGCGAATTCGACCAGCGCCCGCTCCGAGTCCTCGAGGCGCGATTTCAACTGCGTCAGTTGCTCCTCCAAGTACTTCTTCGCATAGGACGAAGCGCCGAACTGCCTATCCATGGTCGATGCGATAAATCCATCCGCGACGGCATTCGCAACCTGGGCGGAGAATGCCGGGATGACGCTGTCGAAATTGATTTGCACTAGGTGCGAGTTGCGCACGGGGTCGATCGACAGGCCACCTTGGACTATGCCGGCGGCGGCGCGCAACTTTCCGGCTTTGGCACCTGGAGCGGAGTCGAGATCCTTGCCCGGAGATTGGGGCTGATTGGTCGCATGTGATCCAAACCCCAGCAATCCGAACAGACGTCGCCACCACGTTGGCGCTGCAAGTCGTTGGCCCACGCCGCTGTCTGTCAGATTCAGATCTTCAGCCACGCGCTCGGCAAGCGAACGGCTTCGCAACAATCCGAATTGGGTCTGGTTATAACTCGGGTCGTAGTCGATATCCGTCTGCGACACGCCGTGGACATCCATGACCTGGATACTGTCCTTTTCGATCTGGATGACCGCCGTTGCCCGGTAGATCGGGGTGGTCAGCAGCGTCTGGATCAGGGCCAAAGCGACGACCGTCGAAATGATCCCAAGAATCAACCAGCGTCGCTTTACCAGCAACTGCCAGTATGCGAGCAGGTCGATTTCGTTCTGTTCCGCGCCGCGTTGACTATCTGAAATCTGTGGCGAAATGGATTGGCCGGGATTGAGTACGGCTACTTTGCGACCTGCTCCCTGGGGGTCTTGGCGGATTGGGAATTGATCCTCGCCGCCGCCAGGCGGGACCGGAAATTTGTCGTCTCTCATCGTGCTTTCTCGTCCGGTAACCGTACAGAAACTAAAGCAACAGGAACAAGCCGATTATCGGGATGGCTTCGAGTACCCTGCGCTCCGCGGACTTGCTTCCAGACTGCTCCACCACAATCACGTCATCGCCAAAGACTTGCGGATCCAAACTCCTTCCCGCCTGAATTTGGCGCAGATCGAACAGGGCCGCCATCTTCTTTCCTTCAATCTGACGGAATACCACGACGCCTTTCAAGTCGGCGAGTGGATCCAACCCGCCTGCAATGGCGACTGCCTGGAGCAGTGTCGTTTTCCCGGTAATCGGATAGATACCCGGGTTTTTCAGTGAGCCTTCCAAGGTGATTCTCTGGCTCGTGAACTCCTTGACGAAGACGCTGACTTGCGGGTTTTGCAAATAACTCTTTGCCAATAGATCCGCGAGAGCTTGCTCGAGCTCGGGAATGGTGTGTCCCCCCGCCTGCACCCCACCGATCAACGGCAGGGAAATCTGCCCGTTCGAGTTGACGCGAACGGTCCGGCTCAGGTCGGGCACACCGAAGACCGTGACATCGAGCAGATCCTGCGCGCCGATACGGTAGTCCGACTGCCCCTGATAGGCACCGGAAGCATTCGTCGTATCCGGCGGCGGCAGTGGAACGCCCGCCGGATGGGTCGTGCGTACTGGCACCGAATCGCAGCCAACGAGCACGATGGCCACGAAACAAGCGACAAAAAAGCGAAAAAACAGCAACTTCATAGGTACGTACTTGCCCTTCCGGGCCGCGGATTATGCCCTACCGAGCAAGGATTTCCAAAAGCTTCGCGAGGTTTTCGAAGGGCTCGGCCTGTCGAACCGTACCAACAAGTCGCTTGGGCTCATGTCGTCAACGATACCCTGAGGCCGCGTGACGACCATCCGCTCGGCCTCATCTGCGCCGACACGCCGCGCCGCGGCCTCGCGTCCTTCGCTCAGCAGCGGAGGACGTCGTGCCGAATGATGCGAATCGGTGGCAATAATATGAACCATTCCCTCGTCCAGCATTTTCTCGGACCAATATTTGGGAGATTTTCCGAATCGCCCGGTCAGGCTGCCCGAGGTAAGTTGCATCCAGACGCCCATTTCGACCAACTTCACAAACTCCTCGTAGTGGTCTTCGATCCATGTCAGCCGTTCAGGATGGGTGATGACCGGCACATACCCCGCGACCACCAACTTGAATACCGCATCCTGAAACCCCGGCGGTGCGACATGATGCGGTGGTTCGAGCAAGAGGTAGCGTGAGCCCGCCAGCGTGGGCACCCGCCCGGCGCGGATGCTGGCGGCCAGATCCGGTTCGAGATGCACGTCCGCGCCTTCCACCAGGCGCAGCGGAATTTCACGCTTGTCGAATTCGCTCCGCAGATTCGCGATCGCGGCGCGAATGCCGCTGGCCGTATTTTCGTACAACCCCGGATAGATATGCGGTGTGCACGCAATCGTACGGATGCCGTCGTTCGCCGCGATCCGCGCCATGGCCAGCGACATATCAAGGTCGGCTGCGCCGTCATCGATCCCGGGAAGTATGTGGCAATGAAGATCGATCATCGATTGGGGGAGTACGACGCAAGCAGGTTGTTCCGCCTGCAGATGTATCGCGCTACGACAGCTCCGTGTTTACCCGCTGATCCGACTCCGACGGGAACTCGGGATCATCGGTACGCAAAAGGATCGGGCGGCGAAGCCATTTGAAGAACTTTATCGCACGAGTCCGGCGAGCGCTCATCCAATACCACAGCACACACAGTCCGACAAAGGCAATGACCAGAAAAACATGCGGTACATGCAGGCGCAGCAATTGAGCAGCCGCCAAACCGCAGCCACAACTGAACAGGGCAAGGTCCACTGCCGCTCGCGTGGGTCCGAACCCGCTCTCGATCATCAGGTGATGGATATGATCGCGGTCTGCCGAAAATGGGGATCGCTTGCTGCGCAGTCTGCGAATCATCAGTACCAGGCAGTCGATGATCGGGACGAGAATCAACCACGGACCCAGCACGGGGCTCACGGGATGCGCGGGATTCTGCGTCAAGCGCACGGCGAAGCACGCGAGCGCCAGACCGAGAAAGGCGCTGCCCGCATTGCCCATGAAAATTTTCGCGCGCGGCTGCCAGGGAAAACGCAGGTTGTAGATCAGGAATCCCGCCACGGCGCCAATGAAGACCGGCAGCCGAAGAGATACAGCCGTATTGCCCGAATACAGCGCTGCGGCCTCGAACATCAGCAGGGCGCTGAGTACCAGCAATCCGGCCAATCCATCTGCTCCATCGATCATGTTGATCGCATTGATGATGCCGATGGTTATGAATACCGTGAACGGTACCGACAGCAATCCCAGCGAACCGGGCGGCAGGCCAACGATGTCGCCCAGTTGCTCGACGCGAATGCCACCCAGATAAACCATGACCAAGGCGGCGATCGCCTGTCCTCCAATCCGGGTTTTCCACGACAAATCGTGTTTGTCGTCCAGCACACCGACCAGTATCACAATGGTTGCAGCGAGCGCGAAGCCAAGCGAAGCGACACCGCTGTCGCCGACAAAGAAGATTCCCGCGATCAGCACGCCCCCCAGCATGGCGATGCCACCGGTCGCCGGCGTAGGACAACAGTGATCCTTGCGCCCGGCCGGATGGTCGAGCAGACCCAGGCGCCGCGCATGCGGGGTCAGCAGCCACAGCCCCAGGAGAGTCAGGGTGAACGCGACCGCGCAGCTGTAGAAGTCTCCAACTTCAAGCACGAATCCCCCATCTACCTTGCAAATGATCCTGTTCGAGCAGCGGCTATTGTGACGCTGCTTGTCTGACTGTGACGTTACCGGTCTACAGGATTCTGCGATCCTTGTCCGCCAGCCATTCAAGTTCCATCGATGATCCGGCCGGGAACGGGTCTTCGATTTCTACTTACCGAGTGCGTTTCGACTTAGCGACACAGGTCTCTAACCTGCTTTTCTGACATCGACAAGATGGCCCCGCTCCATTCGCAGCACACTATCTGCCAGAGCCAGACTGGCCGGTCGGTGGGTGATCAGTACCACCGTACGCTGGCTTAACAATTCCTTGCTCTCCTCGATAAACTCCCGCTCTCCCTCAGGATCGAACATCGCGGTCGCTTCATCGAGGATCAGTACAGAAGGATTCCTAAGCAAGGCTCTTGCCAACGCGATGCGCTGTTTCTGACCGCCGGAAAGCTTGATGCCCTGATCGCCGACAACCGTCGCATAACCATCCGGCAGACCGGCGACAAAGTCATGCGCGCGCGCCGCACGCGCCGCATCCTCGATTTGCTGGCGCGTCGCGGCGGCAAGCCCGTAGGCGATGTTGTCGTGTACAGAAGCGTTGAACAGCAAAACGTTCTGCGAAACCAGGCCGATATGTCCACGCAGGTTGCGCAGGCTGAGCTCGCGCAAATCGTGGCCATCGAGCAGGATGCGTCCGCTGTCGGGATCGGCAAAACGCAGCAACAGATGCACCAAGGTGCTCTTGCCGGCTCCGTTCACCCCGGTGATTGCCACGGTTTTCCCAGGCGCAATGTGCAGGTCGAGTTCATCCAGTACGTTCCCGCGTCCCGGATATCCGAAGTTTACCTTTTCAAAGGTGATCTCCCCTTTCACCGCCGATAGCTCCAAGCGGCCATCGTCAGGTTCCGGCATCTCGCCAAACAGTGCGACCAGCCGTTGCGCCGCACCGCGTGCCGATTGCAGCCGCCCATAGACGCTGGCGAGGCCGCTCATCGGTTGGGTCAGCAACAAACCATAGAGCAGCAGACTGACGAGATCGCCTGCGCTCAGGAAACCTTGCGCCACGTCGCGGCTCGCCAGCCACAGGAGCAGCAGCACTGCGAACGCCGAAACCACGCGTACGATCGGGCCTACTCGCGATTCGAGTCGCGCCTGGGTGATCTCAAGATCGCGCAGCACATGCGTCTGCGAAGTGAACCGATCGGATTCCGCAATTTCGCCGGCGTAGGCTTTCACGATCGGCAGCATCACCAGGTTCTGCTCCGCAATCGCGCTCTGGTCGGCATAGGCCTGCATGACCTCGTTGCCCAATGGCCGCAGTCGTCGCCCGATCAGGCGCAATGCAATGAACAGGACTGCGATCATCACAATGGCGCAGAGTCCGATCCAAGGCTCGATGCGCAGCATCATCAACGCGGCGCCCGCGCAGGTCACCAGCAAGGGCAGCAACGGGGTGGCGGTCTGGGTGACGAAATATCCGAGGCGGCTGACGTCCTGGGTCAATAGCGACAGAACCTCGCCACGGCGCCGATCATGATACCACTGCAGGGGCAAGGATTGCAGATGATCGAAACCGCGCGTGCTGACGTCGGCGATCAATTCCACGGTGGTTTTTTGCAGACGCAATTCCGCCGCGTAACTCAAGATGCTCTGCACGGCGAACAGAAGGAACCACGCCAGCAACAGGTAGGTCACATCCTCATGACGCAGGATCGCGCTGGAAAACCTTCCTGCCAGCCACGGGTTGACCAAAGCCGCGAGGCTCTGCAACAGGGTCAAAACCAGGGCGATACCCAGCGCGCAGCGATAGGGCCGCAGGAGTCCGAACAAAAAACAGTAATCCGCCGCCTCGCCAGGACGAGGCGCTTGTGTGCCTGCCACTTTGCTTCCGGAAGCGGTCGGCTCTACCCTAGCAGACGTCATTCAACCTACTCATCTCAACGAAACCTTCATGACCGCCTCCGCGACCAAGATCACCCTCGCTTCGCGTGTCCGGCCCTCGGCAAGTGCGCTGATTCAACCTACCGGCGATGAAGCCATTGTGCTTGATATCACAGGAGAGCGGTATTACGGCCTCAACGAGGTCGGCGCGCGACTATGGGCCTTGTTGATCTCCAATCCGCTGCTGGAGGACGCGCATCATCGTTTGCTCGATGAATACACAGTGACCGCGAGCGATCTGGAACGCGACTTGATCACGATCGTTGACCATCTCGCCGAAGCAGGATTGGTGAGTGTTGATTGAGTTGTCTCGCCATTGGTCGCGTTGGCGGCAACTGCCACGAGCCGAACGGCGCACCCTCGTTGCCTTTGCGCTCGCCCTGCCTTTGATCGATATCGGGATTCGAGCTTTCGGTTTGAAGCGTACGCAAAACGGACTCTCCTGGCTGGCTCGCAAGACGGTGCTTCGTCCGTGCTCAGGCGACGATCTGGTCAACGCGAACCGGCTGGCTGAACTTGCCAACATTGCCGGCACCCACGGCATCTACCACATCAGTTGTTTGCGCCAGGCAGTCCTCGTGCAACACCGGTTGCGACGGCAGGGTCTGCCCGTGAAACTACGTATTGGCGCAAGAAAAATTATCGATAGCGCCGTCGAAGCGCACGCTTGGGTCGAACTCGAAGGTGTTGCTCTGGGTCAACGGGACCTGGGTTACTCGGCGTTTCCCGACATGGATCAGCCGTCGCCGTGACGAAAAAATGATCACTCTCGGACGATGAAAGCGATCTGTGGTTTTTTCCGCCTCGATGGCGCGCCGGCAGATCCCTCGCAATTGGCGGCGATGCGCGCCGCACTCGTATTCAACCCCGCTGTAAATCCGGCGTCATTCGACGGTCTTACAATCGGGCCCGCTGCACTTGGCACGGCCGAATGGACCCGCGTATCGGCAAACAGCGACGAGGGCAACCTTGCGCACGACACGCAATCGGGTTGCGTGGCGGTCGTCGATGCACGCCTGGATGAACGCGGCAACCTGATCAAGCGCCTCGATCTGGGCGATGCGGCCGCGCACTCGACGCAAGCCAAGATCATCCTCCATGCCTATCTGCGCTGGGGCGAGCAGTGTGCTGCCGCGTTATACGGCGATTTCGCGTTCGCGATCTGGGATCCACGTCATCGGCGCCTGTTTTGCGCGCGCGACATCATGGGTGTGCGCCCGCTTTACGTTCACCACAGACCAGGAAAACTGTTCGCGTTCGCATCACGCGCGCAAGCGTTGCTGAGTTTGCCCGATGTACCCAACGACTTGAACGAGGGCCGCATTGCCGACGTACTCGTGCAACAACTCGAAGGCATCGACAAGACCTGCACGTTCTTTAACGCCGTGCAACGCCTGCCACCGGCCCATTTCGTCGCAACACAGTCCGATCGTAGTCAGCAGCAACGGTACTGGCGTCTGCAACCGGGCTTGATTGCGCACGTTCCAGCCACCGACGCGCAATGGGCCGCTGGTCTCACTGAAGTGCTCGAACACGCCGTGGGCAACCATCTTGCTGGTGGTGACCGTGTCGGCTGCATGCTCAGCGGGGGTCTGGATTCTTCCACCTTGGCCGTCATCGCCAGGGACCAGCTTGCCGCGGCCGGCAACGCGCTACTGCCAACGTTTTCCAGCATCGGGAATGATCCTGACTGTCTGGAAACTCAGGCGATCCGTGCCATGCTCGAACTGCCCGGATTCGCTCCCACGCTGATCGATCCCGATGCGCTGGAAACGATGCGCGCCGAACTCATTGCGGCAGTTCAGGAATCTGAAGAACCGTTCGATCATTCGATGCTGCTGATCCATGCCCAATACATGTCCGCGGCGCGAAACAAAATCGACGCGCTGATGGATGGCATCGATGGCGATACGCTGTTCTCCGAAGCGGGGGGGCTCAAGCGCCAATTGCGGGCTGGACATTGGCTCGCCGCCTGGCGCAACGCGCGCGGCGACCAACGCATTTACCCGGGTCTGCCCGCGTGGAAGAGCCTCGCTTTCGCCGCGCGCAGCGCGCTGACGCCCGATTGGCTGCGTCAACGTACGCGACAGCAGCGCTTGGGTTTGCGAACCCGCGACTGCGTCAGGACGACTGTGATCTCACCCGATTTTGCGGCCCGCATCGACCTGCAGGATCGACTGCAGCGGTTCGATGGCTGGCAAGGCGTGACCCCACGCGACGTTGTCTCCCAGGCGCTGCAGTCGCTCGACCAAACTTACACGACCTGCGGTATCGAGCGTTATCACCGTGTTGCCGCCTGGCATGGCGTCGATCCCCGCCATCCATTCAGCGATCGCAAAGTTCTGGAATTCTGCGTCAATCTTCCGGATGCGCAGCGCATGGCCAACGGTTGGAGCAAGTATGTATTGCGTCGAGCCATGCAATCGCGTTTGCCGGAAACAGTCTGCTGGCGCCTTGGCAAACAACATCTGGGCTGGAGTCTGATCGAGCAGTTGCTGTTGAAAAATGCCGAGGATGTGCATCAATGTCTGGCCGCTTACCGCAACGTGCTAATCCCCTACGTCGATATGCACAAGCTGGATCTTGCACTGCGCCAGTGGCAACAACCAAAACAGTACGCCGCGCGAAACGCTGTATTCGACACACTGACCCTTGGCGGCTGGCTGGCGCATCGCGCATCTGCGGGTGGGTAACGTCGCCTGTTCCTCGACTAGGCAGCCAAATGAGGCAAACGTTCCACCCTAGTCGTGCCCAGGTGACCGATGCGTCTGAATACCCTCCCATGTTTCGAGCCGAGGCCAGCTTGAAGAGATTCGCAATCTGTTATATGTTGGAACCAACAGTAGGGGTGCCTGTCATGGTTGCGGATCGTAAATCCAATGAGTTGGCGGAAGGCGTTTTGCAACGGAAAGCTTATGCCGCACCGCTCGTGGTGCTATATGGAGCCGTCACCGATCTCACCGCTGCCGGATCGGGCAGTTCAAAAGAAGGCATAAACGGCGGCGGCAATTGCAATCAAAGCCCGCGCAAGGCGCATTGCTAGCGCCAATCGGCTCGGCTTGGCTGCGCCTGTAGCCTCAGCGAATCACTTTGCGCTGCACGAGTCCTATCTGGCTCAGAAATTCGACCCGTTGCCGCGACTCGATCAAACTCGGTACGCCATTGAAGTTGGCGCGAGGGGAGTAACACTCCACCTGATGGCCGCGAGCGGTTGACCTCGGTGATCTATCTTTTCGCGGGCCATACCGTCTCATCTGCCTTCGTCTTACTGGGACTGCCGGTCGCGCCGGCTGTTTGCGGACTAGCGGATTTTCGTGTCGTCATCGAGGATGCGGGCGATTCGCTCGCTGCCGAGACCACATGGCAGCATCGGTGGCGCGATCCGTTCGGCAATATTTCGTTGTCGTTCGCACGATGTGGTGACTCGCTTGTCCTGCATTTCCCGGACGCCGCCAAAGTAACTGCCTCTCCTGATGGCACGGTTGCGGTGTCACGCGCACCCAGGGCGAGCGACGAGACCCTTTGCCACGTCCTGCTCGATCAGGTCCTGCCGCGATTGCTGGCCCACCGCGGCCATCTGGTCGTGCATGCCGCTGCCGTCGTAGATGACGACCGCCACGGCATCGCGATCATCGGCGACAGCGGTCGCGGCAAATCGACTCTGTCTGCTGCCCTGGCGGCAAGCGGCTGTCGTTTGCTGAGCGACGATTGTTTGCTGCTCGAATTGGACGAACGTGCCGTACACGCCATCCCCAGTTATCCGGGCCTGCGCTTGTTGCCGGATTCGCTCACGGCGCTGTACGGCGAGACGCCTCCGGACACGAGCCCGGTCGCGCACTACACGGACAAACGTCGCCTCGCGCGTACCGACAACCGCAAACCGCAACCATCGACGGTGACGGCCATGCTGCTCCTGCAGCCACCTGTGGACAGCGCTGAAATTCGGATCGACCCGCTGTCGCCGCAACAGGCCTGCATCGAATTGGTGCGCAACGCGTTTCAACTCGATCTCGGCGATATGCAGCGCGCTAGCAAGCTGTTGGCGCAGGCCGCGGAAATTACGCGCCGTGTACCGGTCTTCTCCATCGCGTATCCACGCCACTACGCTGCACTGCCCAACGTGACTGAGCAAATCCGCACGTTGATTTCGACAATTGCGGCGAGGCCGCCGGATCCAGACAGAATGTGAAATCGTCATTATTGGTGGGCCGTGCTGGATTTGAACCAGCGACCAACGGATTAAAAGTCCGCTGCTCTACCAACTGAGCTAACGGCCCTGATCCAACAAGACAACGCGTCATGCATGAACGCGGTGATAACCGAGCGTGGCGGCACCTGCAGTCGCGCTTTGCGGGCCGCGCAGTTTAGTAGTCGCAGCGCAAATCAGCAAGAAAAGCCGGCCGAACCCGTCGTGCCGACGGCATATTCCGCGATGTCAGCGATAGCGCGTCGGATCGGCGACTCCGGCGTCGGTGAAGCCCTGCGCACGCAAGCGGCAGGCGTCGCAACGGCCGCAGGCACGACCTTCGGCATCGGCCTGGTAGCAGGACACGGTGGTGGCGAAATCGACGTCGAGGCGCAGACCTTCGCGCACGATATCGGCCTTGCTCAAATGGATCAGCGGCGCGTGAATGTGCAACTGCGCGCCTTCGACGCCGGCCTTGGTCGCCAGATTGGCGAGCTGCTCGAATCCGGCGACGAACTCAGGGCGGCAGTCCGGATAGCCGGAATAGTCGATCGCATTCACCCCGCAGAAAATATCGTTGGCGCCGAGCACCTCGGCCCAGCCGAGTGCGATGGCGAGCATGATCGTGTTGCGCGCGGGCACGTAGGTGACCGGAATGCCCGCAGCCGCGTGCTCGGGCACCGCGATTTCAGCGGTCAGCGCCGAGCCGCCGATGCTGCGCAAATCCACTTTTACCGTTTTGTGCACAGCGCCGAATTGCGCGGCGACGCGCTGCGCGCCGGCGAGTTCGGAAATGTGACGCTGGCCATAGTCGACACTGAGGGCGTGGCAGGCGAAGCCTTGCGCGCGCGCGATCGCGAGCGTGACGGCGGAGTCCATGCCACCTGAGACGAGTATGACTGCGCGTGCTTTTTTTATTTCTTCGAACATATTGATGCAATGGATTCCAGTGGATGAATAAAGCGCCCCCATCCGACTGCCGCCACCTTCCCCCGCTTCGCAGGGGAAGGATTCGCGGCCCGGCGCTCTCCCAAGTCCCGAGTCCCGAGTCCCGGCTCTCTATCTTCCGGACACCTCGCCCCACAACAACTTGTGCAACTGCACCTGCATGCGCACTTCGATCCGGTCGGCCAGAATCCATTCGGCCAGTTCGCGTGACGCAAGCTTGCCATGCACCGGCGAGAACAACACTTCACAACGCTCCGTGAGATCGCGTTCACGCAACACGCTCAGCGCCCAGTCGTAATCGGCGCGATCCGCGAGCACGAACTTGACTTGATCCTGCGGCGTCAACAGCGCGAGATTGCTCCACAGATTGCGCGCGACTTCGCCGGAACCTGGCGCCTTGAGATCGACGACCCTGGTCACGCGCGGATCGACCTGCGCCACGTCGAGCGCACCCGAGGTTTCCAGCGAAACCTCGTAGCCCGCATCGCACAGCCGTTGCAGCAAGTCGAGACAGCGCTTCTGCGCGAGCGGTTCGCCGCCGGTCACGCACACATGCCGCGTTTTATACTTTGCCACTTCCTGCACAATGTCGCTTATCTCGCGCCATTCGCCGCCGTGGAACGAATATTCGGTATCGCACCAGACGCAGCGCAGCGGGCAACCGGTCAGGCGCACGAACACGGTCGGCCAGCCGACGCAGCGCGCCTCGCCCTGCAGGGAGTGGAAGATTTCTGTGATGCGCAGCCGGTCGCCTGCGGCTGCGGCGGTTGCGTTCGACATCGCGCCTGCGTCGTGGTGCATGGCGCGTTCGGCCGCGCCGGTCCGCGGACCTAGTGCCGCTCGAGCTTGAGCGCGCGCAGGCGGCCCTGCGCGAGGTTCGCTTCCTGCGTGCCGGGATATTTCTGCCCGACCTCATTGAGCGTCGCCTCGGCCTTGTCCCACTGCTTCAGTTCGTACTGGCAGTAGCCGACCTTGAGCAAGGCGGCCGAGGCTTTCTGGCTGTTCGGAAACTGCGCGAGCAACTTGCTGAAGGTGTCGAGCGAAACCGGATAGTTCGCGGTGACGTAATACGACTCGCCGAGCCAGTAGTAGGCATTGGGCGTCAGGTCGCTGTTCGGATACTTGCCGATGAACGCCTGGAACTGGCGCGCCGATTCCGCGTAGCGGCCGTCCTTGAGCGCGCCGAAAGCCTGATCGTAGGCAGCTTTCTCATCGCCCCCGCCCACTGCCGGGTTGCTCAACTGCGCAGTCGGTGCTGCTGCAACGGCTGGCGCAGCATTCTGTTCAGGCGCAGGTGGTGGCGCTGCATTGCCTGCTGTGGCGGCAGTTCCGCCGAGCGGCACGTCCTGCATCTGGTTGTTGGCGGGCGCCGGGGCCGGCGCTGCGGCAGCCGCACCGGGTGAGCGTCCTTCGAGCCGCGCGATGCGTGAATCCAGATCGACGTACTTGTCGTTGCTTTGCTGCTTCAGCTGATCCAGCTGATGCTTCAGTTCCTCGTTCTGGCCCTGCAGGGACTGTATCTGCGCCTGCAGCGCATTGATCTGATTGACCAGATCGACGCTGCCCTGTGCCTGCGTCTGCTGCTGTTCGAGTTTGTCGACACGCTCGGCCAAGCTCGCACGCTGGGCGTGGGCGGGAAGGGAAAATGCGACGGCGGCCCCGAAGGCCGCCGCGCAAATGGAACGAGTCACGCTTGTGTGCATCGAATTACTGCTTCGCGGTGTAGACGATCTCGACGCGGCGGTTCTTCTGCCAGCACCCTTCACCGTGTTCGCGGCAGACCGGACGCTCTTCGCCATAGCTGACGACATTGAGCTGACTGGTCGACGCACCGGCGGCGGACAGCGCGCTGGACACCGAGTTGCCGCGGCGCTCGCCGAGGCCAAGGTTGTATTCACGCGTACCGCGCTCGTCGGCGTTGCCTTCGAGGGTCACGCGCGCACTCGGAAACTGACGCAGGTAGGCGGCATGGCAGGCAATCGCGGCCTCGTACTCGGAATGGATATCGGTCTTGTCCAGATCGAAATAGACGATGCGCTGACGCAGGCAGGAGTCGGAATCCAGGCTATCAACGGTGTAAGAGCCGGCCCTGGCGGGTGCGGTCGTGGTGGCGGCGACTTCATTCGCCGGCGCCGGCGGTGCGGGCTTCTTCTGGTTGCTGGAACATGCGACCAGGGTTGCACTTGCCACAGCGGCGGTCAGGATGACGCGAAACGGGAGCTTCATGTTATTTGCCTCAATCGGTTATTCAGGGGGTAGGTTGCTTGCTTCGACTTCCTTTCGAACTACAAATTATTGTCCACGCTGCCGGTATGGCGACCAAGCTGGCGAACGAACATCTCCGTCGGCCAATACGAGCCGCTGACGCACACGTCCGTCGGCCGATACAGCGTAGAGCACATCGCGAGAACCCTCCGTCGCGGCGTACAGAATCATGCTCGCATTCGGGGCGAAACTGGGCGATTCGTCGAAATTACCCGTCGAAACGACCGTGGAGGTGCCCGAACTGCGATCTAGAACAGCAATATGATACACATTTCCGTTGCCTTGCGACATAGCGATCTTCTTGCCGTCAAAGCTTACCGACGCTCTGGCATTGTACTCGCCGCTGAACGTGATACGCGTGCCGTCGCCGCCGCTACTGGCTGAAGTCTCATAGATCTGCGGCTTGCCCGAGCGATCGGAGGTGAAATAGAGGCTCTGGCCATCCGGCGTCCAGGTCGGCTCGGTATCGATCGAGAAGTGCTTGGTGATCTGGGTCAGATGCCGGCTGCCAAGGTCCAGCACGTAAATGTCGGGATTGATGCCGTTCGACAGGGCCAGCGCAAGCTTGCTGCCGTCCGGCGAAAACGCCGGCGCGCCGTTGATGCCCTTGTTTGCCGACACGACCTCGCGCGAACCAGTGGAAATGTCCTGGATATAGATCGAGGAATTGCCGCGCTCGAACGACACGTAGGCGAGCTTGCGCCCGTCCGGCGACCATGCCGGCGACATCAGCGGCTGCCGCGACGAGACCACGGTCTGCGGGCCGTAGCCGTCGGAATCGGCCACCATCAAGGCGTAGGCCGTGTTGCTGCCGCTGCCCTTGGCGGTGACATAGGCGATGCGCGTCCAGAATGCGCCGCGCACACCGGTGATTTTTTCGTAGATGATATCGGCAGCCTGATGCGCGATGCCGCGCAGATCGCTGCGCTGGCCGCTGATCGAGAGGGCTGCGAGCTTCTTCTGATCGCCGACCGTGTACAACTCGAAATCGACGGTTGCCTCGCCGCCAGTGCCGCCGGTCACCCGGCCCACGACGATGTAGTCCTGCTTGAGCAGGCGCCAGGTCGGGAACTTGATGTCATCGCCGCGCGCGGGGAATTCGATGATGTCGCTCTTGGCCAGCGAACGAAACTGGCCGCAGCGGTTCAGGTCGCTGCGGATCACGTCGGCGACATCGGTCTCCGGCGGCGTGCCGCCACCCTCGTTGGCAAACGGCACGGTCACGATCGGAATCGCCGAGGCATTGCCGTTGGCGATTTCCAAAGTCAGGCCCTGTGCGAACAGTTGCGGCGCGCACAGGCCGAGTATCAGTGTGGCAAGCCATAGTGAAAGTTGCTTGTGCATGTTCTAGTTCCCTTCGTATTTGAAGATGAAAGTGATTTCGCGCTGAAACACTTTTTCGTAACCCCTATAGGGTAACGGTTGCGCCTTGGTAACTGCTTGCTTGATCGACTCTTGCGTGATTTGATCCGCGTTGCACGGCGTACCGATATTTGCCGAGATCACAGTACCACCGGGAATCTGAACAATACGCACAGCACAGCGTAATCCGGTGGGTGCCGTATCCGGCCGATTCCAATTATCAGTTACTACCTTGGTGATCGCTGAATTGTATGCAGCGGCCAAACTCGCATCCTCACCATTCGCTCCTGTTTTCGCCACTGCCGCATCGGGCACATCCGCCTGCTTGGGCTGCGACTGCTGCTTCTGCAGATCGTCCAGCTGCTTCATTTTTTCCTGCGCCAGCCGCGTCTGTTTCGCCGCCTTGTCGCGTTCCTTGTGGATATCGTCGAGCTGCTTCTGGATCTGCTGCTGCTTGGCTTCGGCTTCCTGGCGTTTTTTCTCCTCGTCGAGCAGGATCTGCTGCTGGCGATGCTTCTCCTCCTGCTCGCGCTTGGCCTGTTCGGCCTTCTGCTCGGCGATTTCCGCGATCTTTTCCTGTTCCTTGTTGTCGTTGCGCTGTACGGTCGGCGGCGGCTCTTTCACTTCCGGCGGCTTGGGCGGTTCCGGCGCGGGCGGCGGCTCCACCGGCTTGGGCGGCGCGGGCTTCGGCTTGCTCGGCGCGCGCGCGCGCGGTGCGGCCGACGGGCCAACGATCTCCGCGTCGATCGTCGGACCTATCATCGCCACCGGGCGCGCACTCTGCGTCCACAGCAAGCCGACGAACAGCGACGCGAACACCGCCAGATGCACCATAAATGCATACAGATAGGCGCGTGTTTTGTCCCTGATAGTCTCCATCTGACGTCGCGCAGCCTTACTTTTTCGCGTCTGCTTGCTGGCCGTTACCTGGCTGGCTCATCAGCAGCAGCTTGGTCACGCCGCTGTCTTTCAGGCCCGGCAGGATCTGGTAAACCTGCCCGTACAATGCGCGCTCGTCGCCGCCCAGCAGCACCGGCACCTGCGGATCCTGGCGCACGACCGCGGCGACCTTTTTGATCAGGTCTTCGGGACTGATCTCCTCGCGCGGCGAGCCGCCAAGCGTGAGGTAGAACTTGCCGTCCTTGTCCACGCTGATCAGGATCGGCTCCTTGTCGATCTGCACCGCTTTCGCGGTCGATTGCGGCAACTTGATGTCCACGCCGAGATTGAGCAGCGGCGCAGTGACCATGAAGATGATCAGCAGCACGAGCATGACGTCGATATACGGCACGACGTTGATTTCGGCCTTGAGTTTGCGTTTTTTGCGAGTGCGCATGTCTAGGGTTTCAACGGATTGGGCATCTGCGCAGGTCAGGCTGGATCGTCGGAATGCGCCTGGCGCTGCAGGATCGAGGAAAATTCCTCGACGAAGGCGTTGTAGCGCGTGGCGATGCGCTCCAGCCGGGTCTGGTAGCGGTTGTAGGCCCACACCGCGGGAATCGCCGCGATCAGGCCCATCGCGGTCGCGATCAGCGCCTCGGCGATGCCGGGCGCGACCGTTGCGATGGTCGCCTCCTTCATGTTCGCAAGACCGACGAATGCGACCATGATGCCGGCGACGGTGCCGAGCAGGCCGACATACGGACTGATCGAACCGACATTCGCGAGAAATTCGAGATTCTGCTCGAGCCGGTCGATCTCGCGGCTCTCGGCCACGCGCATGCCGCGCTGCGCGCCTTCGAGCATAGTGCGCGAATCCATCTGGCGGCGCTGGCGCAGACGCGCGAATTCGCGGAAGCCCGCCTCGAAAATGCTTTCGATGCCGGTGACCGCGCCGCTGCCCGCGGTGACTTCGCGGAACAGGCCGGCGAGATCGGCGCCGGACCAGAAACGCTCCTCGAATTCGTCCGCACCGCGCATCGCCTTGGTCAGCATGGCGCGCTTGCGGAAGATGATCACCCAGGACATGAAGGAAAAAATCAGCAGGATGGCCATGACCACTTTGACGAAGATACTGGCTTGCAGCATCAGGTCGAGAATATTCAGACCGCCGTTCATTGTTATTTGTTCTCCACAAACAAGGTTTTCGGGATGCGACAGGGTTTGAAGTCGGCTGCCGCGACACACGCCGCGCGTACCCGCGCGCGCGCGATGACGGCGCCATCGCTGCGCCGAAGTATACATTGCGTGAAAGTCATCGAAGCTGAACGACGCTCCACGGGTTCGAGTTCGACATCGAGTTCGTCGTCGAGTTTCGCCGCCTGCAGAAACTCAATCGACATATCGCGCACGACGAACGCAATGCCGAGATCGGCGCGCACGCGGCTCTGATCGATGCCCTGCGCGCGCAACCACTCGGAACGCGCGCGTTCGAGGAAGCGCAGATAGCTTGCATGATAGACCACCCCGCCGGCATCGGTATCTTCCCAGTAGACGCGGATGGGCCAGGTGAAGGCCGGGCCCGGGACTAGGGACTCGGGACTCGGAGAAGCGGACCGCGCGGGAGTCATGGCGAAACCATTTCCATTGAAACGATTGAAGATGCAGGATGCGTGCGCACGCGCAGCACGAATTCTTGGCTCATGCTTTTTCCCCGAGTCCCGAATCCCGAGTCCCGAGTCCCGAATCGTCCTCGAACAAATCTTCCACGACGGCGCGTTTCGGCGCCCTCAATCCCAGATGCCGATACGCCTTGCTGGTGACCATGCGGCCGCGCGCAGTGCGCATCAGGAATCCCTGCTGGATCAAATACGGTTCGAGCACGTCCTCGATCGTGCCGCGCTCTTCGGACAGCGCTGCGGCGAGCGATTCGACGCCGACCGGGCCGCCGTCGAAATGGTCGATGATCGTGCCGAGCAGACGGCGGTCGAGCGCGTCGAATCCGGCGGCGTCAACCTTGAGCATTTCCATCGCCGCGATCGCAACCTCGCGCGTGATCTTGCCGCTGGCCTTGACCTCGGCGAAATCGCGCACGCGGCGCAGCAGCCGGTTCGCGATGCGCGGCGTACCGCGCGCGCGGTTGGCGATTTCCACAGCACCGGCGTCGACGCAGGCGATGCCGAGAATTTTCGCCGAGCGGCGCACGATCGCGGCGAGTTCGTCGGGTGTGTAGAACTCCAGACGCTGCACGATGCCGAAGCGGTCGCGCAGCGGACTGGTCAGCAGGCCCGCACGCGTCGTTGCGCCAATCAGGGTGAACGGCGGCAGGTCGAGCTTGATCGAACGCGCGGCCGGGCCTTCGCCGATCATGATGTCGATCTGGTTGTCTTCCATCGCCGGATAGAGGATTTCCTCGACCACCGGCGACAGGCGATGGATCTCGTCGATGAACAACACATCGCGCGGCTGCAGGTTGGTCAGCAGTGCGGCGAGATCGCCGGCGCGCTCGATGACCGGGCCCGAGGTCGAACGCAGATTGACGCCAAGTTCGTTGGCGATCACATGCGACAGCGTGGTCTTGCCCAATCCCGGCGGGCCGAAGATCAGCACGTGGTCGAGCGCCTCGCCGCGGCGCCGCGCGGCCTCGATGTAGATCCCGAGCTGCTCGCGCACCGTTTGCTGGCCCAGATATTCGGCGAGCTTTCTCGGTCGGATCGATGCCTCGATCACCTCGTCTTCGGGCATGGCAGTGGGGGAAATGGCGCGGTCGGTCATGCCAAGGATTATGGCACGCGCCGGCGTGGAGACGGGTAGCCGGGTAGACGAAGAGACGGAAGAGTTCAGATGCAAACGTTGCGCTCTGCCGTCTCTCCGTTTGCCCGACTCTTCGTCTGCCCGTTTCTCATATCTCCACCCTCGTTCCCAGTTCGATCATGCGATTGCCGGGAATGCGGAAGAAGGTCGTCGCGGACATGCCATTGCGGGTGAGGAAGGCGAACAGTTTCTCGCGCCACAGCGGCATGCCGGCGTGCGCGCCGGCGATGACTGTCTCGCGGCTGAGGAAGAAGGTCGTGTCCATCATGTCGAAGCCGAGTCCTTTCGCTTCGCAGCTTTGCAGCGCGAGCGGCACGTTGGGGTCTTCGGCGAAACCGTAGCGGATGACGACCTGGTAGAACTCGTGCCCGAGCGCGGTGATCTCGGTGCGCTCGCCGTACTCGGCGGTCGGCACATCGAGCGTGCCGATCGTCATGAGGATATTGCGTTCGTGCAGCACCTTGTTGTGCTTGAGGTTGTGCAGCAGGGCGCTGGGTACGCCCAGCACGTTGGCGGTGAGAAAGATCGCCGTGCCGTGCACACGCAGCGGCGGATGTGCGACGACGCTTTCGATGAAGGGCTCGAGCGCGAGTCCGCTCTGGCGCAATTCGCGTACGACCAGATCGCGTCCCTTGCGCCAGGTCGTCATCACGGTGAACGCGACCAGAGCGATCACCAGTGGAAACCAGCCACCTTCTTCGATCTTGACCGCGTTCGCGCTGAACAGCGAGGTGTCGATGCTGACACCGACGATGCCAAGACCGATCACGACCCAGCGATTCCATCCCCACAGGCGGCGTTGCACGACCAGCGCCAGCAGACTGGTGATCAGCATCGTTCCGGTCACCGCGATGCCATATGCCGCAGCGAGATTGTCCGAGCTGCGAAAACCAAGCACCGCAGCAATCACACTCACAAACAGCATGCGGTTGACCCAGGGCAAGTAGATCTCGCCATGCATTTCGCGTGAGGTGTGCTTGATTTCCAGTCGCGGCGAATAGCCGAGCTGGATCGCCTCGCGCGTCATCGAAAACGCGCCGGTGATCACCGCCTGCGAGGCGATCACGGTCGCTATCGTCGCCAGCACGACCATCGGCAACTGGAACGTGTCGGGCACCAGGTGATAGAACGGATTGTCGACCGCGGAAGGGTCGTTCAACAGCAACGCGCCCTGGCCGAAATAGTTGAGCAAGAGCGAAATAGAGACCAGGCCGAACCAGTCGAAGCGAATCGGGTTCTTGCCGAAATGACCCATGTCGGCATACAGCGCTTCGCCGCCGGTAATTGCCAGCACGACGCCGCCAAGCGCCAGGAATCCGTGCCAGCCATTGGCAAGGAAAAACGAAAGGCCATAAAACGGATTGAGCGCGAACAACACGTGCGGTTGGGTGATGATCTCCTTGAACCCGAGCACGGCGATGATGATGAACCAGATCAGGGTGATCGGCCCGAACACGGCTCCGACCTTGCCCGTGCCGCGGCTTTGCACGGCGAACAAGACGGCCAGGATGAGGATCGTCACCGGCACGACCCAATGCGAAAGCGACGGCGCGGCCACCTTGAGGCCTTCGACCGCCGACAGCACGGAAATCGCCGGCGTGATCACGCCGTCGCCATAGAACAGCGAAGCGCCGAGCAGGCCGAAAATCACGATCCAGCGGCGCAAGGTGACGTTGTCGCGCGCACCACGATGGGCGAGCGCCATCAAGGCCATGATGCCGCCTTCGCCGCGGTTGTCGGCGCGCATGACGAAGACGACGTACTTCAGCGACACAATGACCACGAGCAGCCAGAACACCAGCGACAGCACGCCGAGGATGTTCGGCTCGGTAACCGCCACGCCCTCATCGACGAAGGTGCTGTGGATGGTGTAAAGCGGACTCGTGCCGATGTCGCCGAACACGACGCCGAGCGCCCCCAGCGCAAGGCGCGCGAACGCCTTGCGACGATCGGATTCGGTCAGAACTTGCCCAGGCGTGCGTTGCATGATTGGCTCTATGCTGGGGATTTAAGCGGATTAACGCAATGCCGCCTTGAGCGCCTTGCGGATGATCGCCTCAGCGTCGTCTCCTGCGGCGGCGACCTCCTTGACCAGACGCGCGACTTCCGCCGGCTTGTAGCCCAGCTGCTGCAAGGCGCTGGTCGCCTCGCTCACTGGATCTTTCGCCACCCCACCAGCGCCGCCGGAAAACGCAAGCGCCATGCCCTCGACGCGATCGCGCAATTCGACCACGATGCGCTCGGCCGTTTTCTTGCCGATGCCTGGAATGCGCGTGAGCGAGGCGATATCGCCCGATTGCACGAGACGCGCGAATTCGTCGGTGGAGACGCCGGAAAGCACGGCCAGCGCGGTCTTCGCGCCGATCCCGCTGACTTTCTGCACGGCGCGAAAAAGCAGCCGTTCGGCTTCGCGCAGAAATCCGTACAGCGCCACCGTGTCCTCTTTCGTCGCATAGTGAACGAACAAAGCGACTTCGCGGCCGGTTTCCGGCAGATCGAAGATCGTCGACATCGGCGCCTCGACCTCGTAGCCAACGCCGCCGACATCGATCACCAGCCACGGCGGCTGTTTCGAAGCGAGGGTTCCGCGCAGGCGGCCGATCATGATTCCGACCATCCTGAGCGCGTCGAAGAACGCCGTCTCCAGGCGCTGCGCCGGGCACCGGGAATATCCGCACCCCTCATATCGGCGGCGACCGCAGCGCCGATGCGCTGCATGCTCGCGCGCGTATGCGCATGGGTGAGCGCGATCGCCAGCGCGTCGGCCGCATCAGCCTGCAATTTCTGCGTGATGTTCAAAAGTATACCCACCATGTGCTGCACCTGGCGCTTCTCCGAAGCGCCGCCGCCGACCACGCACTGCTTGATTTCGCGTGCCGAGTATTCGGCGACGCTCAACCCCTGGTTGGCCACCGCGCAGATCGCCGCGCCGCGCGCCTGACCGAGCTTGAGCGCGGAATCGGGATTGCGCGCCATGAACACGCGCTCGATCGCCACCTCGCTGGGCCGGTGCTCGGCGATGATCGCGCAGACCTCGTCGAAAATCTGTTTCAGGCGCAGGGGAAAGGTGTCGTGGCCGAGCAGCACCACGGCGGCATGGAACACGTGGCTCGTGCGCCCGGCGGCATCCACATCGATGATGCCGATGCCGGTGCGCTGCGAGCCGGGGTCGATACCCATGATGCGGGTGCAGGAGCCGGGACTCGGGGCTCGGGGTTCCGGGCTCGGCAAAGCGGGTTTGCGCGCAGACATGGCTTCCAGAATCAACTGCTGCAAGACAACGATGCAGGGATCGGCCCGAAATTCTCCGGATTTTGCCGAGTCCCGAACCCCGAGCCCCGAACCCCGAACCCCAATTCCATCGCGGCATCGAACATACGCAAACACTTTATCACGGGCGCGCGAAGCGCCGGTTACGCAGGAACGAGACCGTCTGCGCCGCCGCCTCGTCGGAGAACAGCAGGCCGGTGTGCGTGGCCGGAACCACACAATGATCGGCCAGCCCGGGCAATTGGGTTTCCTCCACGCTGACCGTGCCGTCGTGCGGCGACGGCAAGCCGCCGAACACCAGGCCGAGGCCGAACGGCAGCCGGCCGGCGATCGCGCCGACCGGGCGTTTGACGTTGCATCGATCCAGGCCCGCGAGCAGCACGTCGAGGCTCTTGCCGATCACGAATGCGCCGCCCGGCAATTCCGCGATGCTGCGCGCGACCGCACTGCCGCGCAACGGCGAGCCGAGACAGACCACGCAACCCGGTGCCAGATCGGGCATCTGTTCGAGCGCGCGCAAGGCCATCAAGCCGCCGAGGCTGTGGCCGACGAAATGGATCTTGTCCTTGCGCCCTGTTTTTGCCTCGACTGCGCGTGCAAACGCAATGAGCTTCTCGATGCTCGACTCTGGCTCGTGCAGCACGCTCGCGTAATCGAACAGATCGACCTCGTAGCCTTCGCGTTCGAGGCGGCGGCGCAGCGCGGCGAGGGTAAAGCCCCGCATCCACAATCCATGCAGAAGAATGACGTGTTCGCTCACGCGCTAGTCCGTTCAGGTTTTTTGCGGCTTGGCCACGCGCACATGCAGTTCCTGCAGCTGCGCCTCGGCGACATTCGACGGCGCGCCGGTCAGCAGATCCTGCGCGCTCGCGGTTTTCGGAAACGCGATCACGTCGCGGATCGAATCGGTGCCCGCGATCAAGGCGGCGATACGGTCGATGCCGAAGGCGATGCCGCCGTGCGGCGGCGCGCCGTATTTCAGGGCTTCGAGCAGGAAGCCGAACTTCGCCTGCGCCTCGTCGGCGCCGATGCCGAGCAGCTCGAACACGCAACTCTGCATCTCGGGGCGATGGATACGGATCGAACCGCCGCCGATCTCGTTGCCGTTGAGCACCATGTCATAGCCGCGCGAAACCGCGCTGGCGGCATTGGCTTTCAGATCGGCAACGTCATCGACCCTGGGCGCGGTGAACGGATGATGCAGGGCGCCGTAGCGCTTCGCGACGTGGTCGTATTCGAACATCGGGAAATCGGTGACCCACAGCGGTTTCCAGCTGTTCTCGACGAGACCGTTGTCGCGTCCGACCTTGAGGCGCAAGGCGCCCATGAAATCGCTGACCGTCTTGTACGGGCCGGCGCCGAAGAAGATCACATCGCCGTTCTGTGCGCCGACGGCCTTGAAGATGCCGTCAAGCGCCGCATCGTCGAGAAACTTGGTGATCGGCGAAGTCAGCCCTTCGCGCCCCTTGGCGAGATCGTCGATGCGGATCCAGGCCAGCCCTTTCGCGCCGTACTTGGCGACGTGCAGGCCGAGGTCGTCAAGGTATTTGCGCGGCTGGCTCGCGCCGTTCGGCAGACGCAGCGCGGCGACGCGACCGCCGGCATCGTTGGCCGGGCCGCTGAACACCTTGAACTCGACGTGTTTCACATGCTGCGCAACATCGACCAGTTGCAGCGCAATGCGCAGATCCGGTTTGTCGGAACCGTACAGGCGCAAGACTTCGGCATAGGTCATGCGCGGAAAGGATGCGTCGAGTTCGACGTCCGCAACTTCCTTGAACACGTGACGGATCATCGCCTCGACCGTGTCCTGCACCTCGCGCTCCTCGACGAACGCGAACTCCATATCGAGCTGGGTGAATTCCGGCTGGCGATCGGCGCGCAAATCCTCGTCGCGGAAGCAGCGTGCGATCTGATAATAGCGATCCATGCCGGCCATCATGAGCAACTGCTTGAACAGCTGCGGCGACTGCGGCAACGCGAAGAACTCGCCCGGATGCACACGCGAAGGCACGAGATAGTCGCGCGCGCCCTCGGGCGTCGCCTTGGTCAGGATCGGCGTTTCGATGTCCTGAAAGCCGCGCACATCGAGATAGTGACGCAACGCCGAGACCAGCCGCGTGCGCATGCGCAATCTGCGCTGCATTTCGGGCCGGCGGATATCAAGATAGCGGTAGCGCAGACGCGCGTCCTCGCCTGCGGCGTCGTCGAGCATGAAGGGGAGCGGCGCTGCGGCATTGAGCACTTCAAACGTACCTGCGAGCACTTCGATGCGCCCGGTGCGCAGGCGCTCGTTGACCTGGGCGTCGGGACGCATGCGGACTTTTCCGCGGATGCGCAGGCAGAATTCGTAGCGGACTTGTTCGGCCACCGAAAATGCCGTGGCATTCTCCGGCTCGATGACCACCTGGACGATGCCTTCGTGATCGCGCAGGTCGACGAAGATCACGCCGCCATGATCGCGGCGGGTATCGACCCAGCCGCAAAGCGTGACATCGTGATCGATCAGGGTCTCGTCGACGAGACCGCAATAGTGCGTGCGCATTGAAACCAGCTCCGAATCCAAAACCCGCCCCGCGGGCAAACAACCGGGCCGCGCATCCTACGAAGGTTTGTGCTGCACTGCAAACTAAAACGCCCGCCAAGACGGCGGGCGTTTCAATTGCACAGTGCGGTCAAGGACGCCGCTTTGCGACTGCCGCCATCACAGACGACGGCATTGAGCCGATATCAGCGCCAGCGCCGATCAATCAGAAATTCAGCGCCGCAACCCTGATCCACCCACACGCCACCGCGATTCCAGCCCCAGGTGCGGCCTTCGATGCAGGCCGAACTGGAGGTTTGACGCTGGACCGAGACGCGTCCGCCGCCGCCGACGTCAACCGCGCAAAAGTTATAGCGGTATTGCGGACTGCCGCAACTCACGGCGAACCGGTTATCCCAACCCGGACCTGGCTGCCAGGGACCGCCCTGACCCGGGCCTGGCCCGCCTGCATAACCGCGGGCTGGAACGAAACGACCGGCACAGCCTTTGTCTACCCACACGAAACCGCGCCGATCCACACCCCAGGTACGACCACGCACGCATTGCGTATCGGAAAGCTGACGAGCAAGTTGCGCTTCGCCCCGCCAGGGCATTTCGCAACGCTGATAATTGTAGTTGCGGCTGGCGCACTCCACTACATTGCCGTAACCATTGCCGTAACCACGGTCGCCGTAAGGCTGGGCCTGCAAGGTTGTGGTTGGCAACAGCCCGGCGCAGAGAATCACAAGTACGGAAAAAATTCGAATCGACATCGCTTACTCCCATTGACCTACCCCAGCCGAGTGTAACCCAGAGCGGTTGACAGGGAATGCGATGACCCACTCCAGAGAAATGTCGTTTAGCCCGCAGTCGGAAAACCGTTATTGATCCGGCCCATAAATACGCTCGTCCTGAGCCGGTCGAAGGACGCTGCCAAGTGGGTTTCGACTGCTCAACCCGAAACGGACTCCTGATCTGTTCGGGCCGAATCAATAGCTGCCGTTCGCCGCAGAACAATCGACCCTCGCCCGCGCATACTCAGTTGCCGTCCACCCGCCGCATGCCGCTTCCGCCGTTGGTTTCGCTGTCCGCGCGCCACGTCAGTGGCCAGCGTGTGGCTCACGCAGGTTAGGAGGCGTAGACTCACTCGCGGGTCCAACGAAGGAGGATGTTCCATGCTAGTTCAAAAATTGGCATCGGCAATAATTGTAGCGGCGGGTCTGTCAGTAAGCGCTGCGGCTTTGGCGCAGCCTGCGCCCGAAGGCCGTTACCACGAAACACATGATGAGGCCGTGGAATGCGCCAGCCACAACGACAATTACCAGCGCTGCGAAGTGCCGTGGAGCGACGCGCGTCTCGCTCGCAACCTCTCCGACACACAATGCGTGCGCGGGGAAAACTGGGGCTTCGACCGGCACCGTGGTTTCATCTGGGTCGACAAAGGCTGCAGGGCACGTTTCATAGCGTCCGGTACTACCCAACGCCCCGAATACGGCAATGAATGGCGCCCCGGCCCGGAATGGGATCATCGCTTTTCGATGACCTGCGAGAGCACCGACTCGCGGCAACGTTTTTGTGCCGTGGACGCTGGTGGTGGCGGACGCGTATCACTCGAGCGCCAGTTGTCGTCAGCAGCCTGTGTCGAGGGTGAGAGCTGGGGGTGGAATCGCGGAGGCGTCTGGGTGAGCCGCGGCTGCCGCGCCACGTTCACGATCGATCGCCGCTGGCATTGAGTCGGGCTTCGAGGTTCCGACACCTGGCGCTTTTCGGCGCCAGGTCGCTGTGAGATAAGAATGCGAACACCCGCCGCGCGGCGGGTGTTTCGTTTCAGCAGCGAGCGAGGGGGGTCGGATGCGCGTGTTTTTGCGTCCGACAGGGTCCTTGTTGATCGCGACGGTGCGCTGCGCGAGTGGTCAGTGTATTTCGTCGTTATCGCGACTGCTTGTTCACCGACGAAGAGTCGCCCTTCGGCTTCGCCGATTCGGTTGCCTTCTTCGCAGCGCCAGCCGATTCAGTCGCGGTTGGTTTGTCTGCAGCCCGTTTCGCCGCCCCATCGCTTTTCGGCGCAGTGTCGGGCGCCGCTTTGGGTGCGTCGTCGCTGCCGGTGAGATTGCGCTTCTTGTCGCCCTGCTTCTTGAAATCGGTTTCGTACCAGCCGCTGCCGCTCAGGCGGAACGCCGGCGCAGTCAGACGGCGATGCACGCGCGCCGCGCCACATTGCGGGCAATCGCTGGGATCGGGATCGCTCAATTTCTGCAGGCGATCGAAACGCGTGCCGCAGGAAGCGCATTCGAATTCGTAAATCGGCATCGGTTGTTCCGTCGTTTCTGAAAAGCGGAGCGCGAACCCAATTGGGCAAGCCCGTACAAGCTGAGGACTCTACACATAAATTCAAGTCGGCGCGGCGGTATCGCATATCCGAAGCGTGTTCGCGCGTCGCAGCGGCAGCGGTTTTTGTGCATACTGCCGGCTGCTTCAGCGGAGCGGCCTATGCGCAGCAACGACAGCGATATTTCGATCAGTCGGCGCCAATTGCTGGCGCGAATTGGCCAGACAGCCGGCGCGGCGATGATGTACCAGGCCATGTCGACCCTCGGGCACGCGAAGGAATCGACCTATAACAGCGCAATCAACCTCAAGGGCGCACCGCCCGGAACGTCGGTCCTCATTCTCGGTGCGGGCATTGCCGGGCTGGTCGCGGCGTATGAATTGAGCCATGCCGGCTACAAGGTCAAGATACTCGAGTACAACCATCGCGCCGGTGGTCGCGCGTGGACTTTGCGCGGCGGCGACGAGTACACCGAACTGGGCGGCTTCAAGCAGAAATGCGAATTCGACCCGGGGCTGTACATCAATCCCGGCCCGTGGCGCCTGCCCTATCATCACTATGCGATGCTCGACTACGCCAAGCGCCTCAAGGTGCCGCTCGAGCCGTTCAACCAGATTAATGTCAACGCCTACCTGCATTCCCCGACTGCGTTTGGCGGCAAGCCGCAGCGCGTGCGTCAAGTGCGTGCGGACTTTCAAGGCCATGTCGCCGAACTGTTGAGCAAGGCGACCAACCAGGGTGGACTCGATGCCGAGCTCGGCAAGGAGGACAAGGAGAAACTGCTGGAGGCCCTGCGTAGCTGGGGCTTGCTCGACAAGCAATACCGCTACACCACCTCGGAATTGACCAGCGGTAAGCGCGGCTACGATGTGGAGCCCGGTGGCGGCCTGATGCCGCGCGCGGTTCCCTCCACACCGCTCAAGCGTGACGATCTGCTGCAGTCGAAATTGTGGGGCTACCTGACCACACCGATCGACTACGACCTGACGCCGTCGATGTTCCAGCCGGTCGGCGGCATGGACCGGATTGCGATGGCGGTGTACCGCGAAGTCGCACCGCTCGTGCAGTTTGGCGCAAAGGTTACGGCGATCGACCAGAACGAACACGGCGTCGAGGTGTCCTGGGTCGATGCACAACGCGGCGGCGAGACCCGGCACGCAAAAGCCGACTGGTGCCTGTGCACGATTCCTTTGCCGATCCTCGCGCAGATACCGGTCAAGGCCAGTGAGGCGATGCAGGCCGCAATCGGTGCAGTAGCCTATGAGAGCGCGGTGAAGGTCGGCTTGCAGATGAAGCGCCGCTTCTGGGAGGAAGACGAGCGCATCTATGGCGGCATCACCTACACCAATCTGCCGATCCAGCAGATCGCTTACCCGATGGCCGGATTGAATCAGCCCGGCAAGGGTGTGCTGCTCGGCGCCTACATGTTCAGCGCCAACGCGTTCGAGTTCACCTCGATGACGCCACAGCAACGCGTGCGCGCCGCGGTCGAACAGGGCGCGCAGATCCACCCGCAGTACCACACCGAGTTCGAGAATGGCATCAGCGTGGCCTGGCATCGCTCGCCGTTCACGCTCGGTTGTTTCGCGCATTGGGAAGACAATGTGCGCGCCAAGCATTATGACAACCTGTGCGCGATCGATGGCCGCCTCGCGCTTGCGGGCGAACATACCTCGTTCATCAATGGCTGGCAGGAAGGCGCGGTGCTGTCGTCGCTCGATGCGATCGGCCGCATGCATCAGCGCATCGTCGCGACGCGGAGTCCGGCATGAAAATGTATACTTCTGCCCCGCGCCGCAGCCGTCGCCCGCTGCTCGGATTCGCCCTGCTGCTACTGGCCGCGATCGCACCGACGCACGCCGATGAACCGCCGCCGTTTTCGCCGCGGGTGACCGTCTTCTTCAGCCCATTCGTGCACAAGGACGGCGCGACCCTGTACCGCGCCGTCTGCCAAGGTTGCCATATGCCCGATGCGAAAGGCGCCAGCGGCGCGGGCAGCTATCCCGCGCTCGCCGCCAATCCCAAGCTCGCCAGCGCGGCCTACCCGGCGATCACTGTGGTGCACGGACGGCACGGCATGCCGGCGTTTGCGGATTATCTATCCGACGCGCAGGTCGCCGAGGTGGTCAACTACGTGCGCACGCATTTCGACAACCACTATGCCGATGCGTTGAGCGCGGACGACGTCAAGAAACTGCGCGCAACTCCGTGAAGCTGCCGGCGGCCGCCGGCAGCTCCGCCCCTTCGTCTAATCGAAATCGCGCGTGACGCGCATGCCGATCGTGCGCGGCATCGTCGGGATGATGTACGTCGTGCCGCCGCAGAAAGTCGCCTGGCACTCGGCGTAGTTGCCGATCTCGCCGCGGTTGTCGAAGGCGTTCTTCATATAGACGTCGAACGACCACTTGTCCTTCTTCATGCCCGCGGAGACGTCGACGGTGGCGTAGCCCGGCAGGTCGCCGAGGATGCCGCCTTCGAGCGTGCGCAGGTCCGAACGCCGCCGCCCGGTGAAGAAGGCGGCGCCCTGCACGTAGGCTTCGTTCTCGAACAGGTTGAAGCTGTAGCGCGCGGTGAAGTTGCTCTTGATCTTCGGCGTGATCGGCAGTCGTGCGCCCTTCGGCGCGAGCGGCGCGGCGCAGTCGGTGATCGGGTGCTCGTTGACGTCCAGCGTTCCGCAATAGTTCTCGGTCAACTCCGCGTGGTAGAGCGCGATGCCGCCCGACAGCATGAGGTTGTAGGACGCCGACCAGACGAGATTGGACTCGAAGCCGCGGATGCGCGCCTGGTTGGCGTTGCGAATTTCGGTGAGGCCGTTCGCGCCGACAACGGCGAACTGGAAGTCTTTCCAGTTCTCCTGGAATACCGCACCGTTCCAGCGCAGATGATGATCGAACCACTCGGTCTTCCAGCCGAACTCGTAGTTGGTGAGGAAGTCGGGCTGATACGGCGGCAGCGTGCCGCGCCGATTGATGCCGCCGGGACGGAAGCCTTCCGACCACGTGCCGTAGAGCATCTTGTCGTCGTCGAGCTTGTAGGTCAGGTTGGCGCGACCGATGTGGTCGCTGTCGGTGGTCTTCTTGGCGAATTCGAGGCATGGCGCGTCGAGGAACGTCGTGTTCGGGATGCACGCCGCCTCGCCCTGGCTGCTGCTGTAGCCTGCGGCATAGCCGAAGAAGCCCTTGAGGCTGTCATCAGTATGGAAGAAGCGCGCACCGACCGTGCCGGTGAGGCGATCGGTGAAGTCGTACGACATCTCGCCGAAGATCGCCGAATCGTTGTCGTTGCGGATCTGCCGCGTCAGCCAGATCGTGTTCGGCCAGCCCGTGACCGACAGGTCGGGGCCCAGATTGTCGATCAGATAGTCCTGCAGGATGTTGTGCGACTGCCGTTGGGCAAACACGCCGACCGTGTAGCGGAAGCGCTCGTCCTTCGGCGACGACACGCGCAGCTCGTTGCTGGTCTTGCGGTACTTGTCCGCGGCATGGATGTGCTGGCTCGGGTCGATCAGGTTGCCATTCTTGTCGTGGATGTAGGCGCCGTAGCCGAACAGCGTGTCGTACCAGAACGAGTAGTCGCTGTAGTCCTGGTCGTAGTGGTCGCTGCGGTCGAGGTGGGAAATGCTGTAGACCACATCGAAATTGCCGATCTTGCCCTGCACGGTCAGTGCGGACTGGATCCAGCGGTCTTCGAAGTTTTCGGGGAAGAAATGGGTGACCTTGAGGTCGCCGACATGCGGATCGAACGCATTGACGCCCAGACCATGCGCGCCCTGCCCGACCACGGTCGGCGTGATCGACCAGTCGTCGTTGAGGTCGATCTTGAGCGCCGCGCGCGCGCCGCGCGTGTCGGTGAAGTTATAGTCCTTGCGCGCGGCGCTCGCGTTGTTGATTGTAATTGGTGGTATCTGCGTGCCTGCCAGTGGTGGCCCAACACCACCGGGATAGATTCCGGTATAGGTGCGCGTGCCCGGCACGTTGTCGATGTAGCCGGCGTCCTGCTTGGCCCAGCCGACCACGCGCAGCGCAATCCACTGGGTCAGCGGCAGGTTGACGTAGCCCTCGGTGAGGAAGCCCGTGCTGCCATGGTCGATGGCGTTGACCTCGGCGCTGACGCTGGCCGAGAACGCCGTGGGATCGGGCTTGTTCGTGATGATGCGGATCGTGCCCGATTGCGCGCCTGCGCCGTACAGCGTGCCCTGCGGACCGGCCAGCGCCTCGATGCGTGCGATGTCGTAGATGTGCGGGTCGATGTTGCCGACGATTGTCGTGATCGGTTCTTCGTCGAGGTAGACGCTGACGCTCGGCCACGGTCCGGAATGGTTGCCGTTGCTGCCCGACTCGACGCCGCGCATCGAGAACTGGCCGAAGCCCGGCGAATACGCGCCCTGCGACGAACTCGTCGACAGGCTCGGCAGCAGCTTGACCCAGTCGTTGAAGTCGCTGACGTTCATCTCGGTGAGCTTGTCGGTGCTCAGCACGTCTATGCTGATCGGCACCGCCTGCGCATTCTCGACGCGCTTCTGCGCCGTAACCGTGACCTCGCCGAGCTGCGTCTGCTTGGCGCCCGTGGCCGGGGAACTCGACTGATCCTGTCCCGCCTCGCTCGCCGCGAACGCCGGAGCGAAGCAGACGAGGCTGATCGCCGCCGCTAGCGGCAGACGCGCGAAGGTACGACGTCGAGCATGAGACCTGTTCTTTGCGGTCGATATTTTCATGTGCGATTCCCCGGGGCTGTCAGTGGTTTCTCTACGGAACGACTTTCGAACGCGGACCAGCTCACGAGTGCTGGCCCAAGCGCTTTCTTCAACGGATCGAGCCACGGCTCGTAGTGCAGCCACTGATCGATGCCGTCCTTGTAAATTGGCCGCCTCACCTGTTCGGAACTTGCGGTGCGCACGGGTCGGTCGTTCTCGAAGAAGCGCAGGCAGGCATCGTCGAACGGCAGCCCGCAGTATGCGAGCAGCCGGCGCACCTCGCCTTCGGTATCGGCGATCATGTCTTCGTAGATCACGCGGTGCACACGCCCCGGCAGCACGCCGTCGAAGTGCGTCATGAGGTCGACGTAGTCGCGGTAGTAGAGACCGAGGTCTTCGAGGCTGTAGCTGAAATTCTGTCCACGCGCGAAATGCTGCTTGAATCCCGACCAGCAGCACGCGAGCGGATGGCGGCGCGCGTCGATGATCTTCGCATTCGGCAGGATCAGGTGGATCAGGCCCACGTGCGCGAAATTGTTCGGCATCTTGTCGATGAAGAACGGTTTGCCGAGCTTGCGATGGATGCGCGTGCGCTCGAGGTATTGCTCGCCGAGTTCGCGCAGCTCGCCGCGATCCAAGCGCGCGAGTGCGTCGTGATAGGCGCCGGGCAGGAGCCCAAGTGCCCCGGAGGCCATGGATGGCCGGGAGGGGCCTGCCGTGCGGCGCAGCGCGCGCGTGATCGAGATGAGCTCGGGCAGCTCCATCGTACCCTCGACCGCGGAGTGGCTCGCGAGGATCTGCTCGATCAGCGTCGAGCCCGCGCGCGGCAGACCCACGATGAAGATCGGATCGGGCGCCGCGCTGCCGCTGCCGCTGCGTGCGCCGAAGAACGGCGCCGTGTACAGCGCGCGCGCGCGCGCGATCCGCGTGCTCGTGTCGTCCGCGCTGTACGGCACCTTCGCGAGGCGCAACGCATTGCCTTTCGCATAGTGATCGAACGAAGCCGTGTATTGCGCGCGGTCCTCGAGCGCCTTGCCGAACGCGAATTCAAAATGCAGGCGGTGCTCGTCGGAGAGATCGGCGCGCGCGAGTGCGGCGCGCATCGTTTCGATCTGTGCATCGTCGAAGTGGAAGGTCTTGAGGTTGGCGAGGCTCCACCACGCCTCGCCGAAAGCGGGATCGATCTCGATGCAGCGCGCGTACGCAGCCACCGCGCGCTCGGCGTGACCGGCGGTCTTGAGTGCGTGGCCGTAGCTCAGCCAGACCTGTGCCTGGCGCGCGTGCGCGTGCAGGAGATCGGCGTAGATCGCAATCGCCGGTTCGTATTCGCCGATGCGGCAAAGCACGGCCGCTTTGAGATTGCGATAGGTGGAATTCTTTCCATCGTCGTGCAGCAGTCGTTCGAGTTCGGCGAGTGCTGCCTGCGGCTTGTTGGCCCGGTGCAGCACAATCGCATAGTTGTGCCGCGCTTCGTGGAAACCCGGCGCGAGTTCAAGACAACGCTCGAGCAGGTTCACCGCATCCTCGCTGCGATCCAAACGCATCGCGAGTTCCGCGAGCATGCGGATCGCAACGACGTCGGTCGGCGCCTGCTTGAGCTGTGTGCGCAGGCGCGCTTCGGCTTCGGGAATATTGTTTGCGTGCAGCGCACCCGCCGCGGCCATCAGCACGGGATCGTGCACGGCATAACGCACATGCTGCAGGTAGGCGCTTTCCGCGCCCGCGCGATCGCCCGCGATATCCAGATGATCGCCGAGCTTGCGCCAGGCTTGCGCACGCCGGGGATCGAGGGCGGCGACGCTGCGCAGCGTTGCCACTGCGGCGTCTGGCGAGGCCTGGTCACCCACAGCAACGATCATGCGCCTTCCCACATGCGTGTCGGCGCAAGCATACGGGCTGCCTCCACGAGTGGCAACGGGCTCTTGCATCGACTGAAAAAATAAAAGCCCGGCAAGTGCCGGGCTTTTTCATCGAGACTGAGCAGGTCAGTGAGGACGTGCCTGCTACCCGCTCATGATTTCGCAAACACCAGGCGCCCTGCCCGCACATCGACCGCAACGGTATCGCCCGGATGGAACTTGCCTTCGAGAATTTCCTTCGCCAGCGGATTTTCCAGCTGCTGCTGGATCGCACGCTTGAGCGGCCGCGCGCCGAACACCGGATCGAAGCCGACATTGCCGAGCAAGTCGAGCGCCTTGTCGCTGAGGGTGAGTTGTAACTGCCGCTCGGCCAGACGTTTGGCCAGATAGTCGATTTGGATACGTGCGATCTGGCGAATCTGCGCCTTGTCGAGAGCGCGGAACACGACGATTTCATCGAGGCGGTTGATGAATTCTGGCCGGAAGTGCGCCTGCACGACACCCATCACCGCGGCTTTCATCTTGGTGTAGTCCTCTTCCGAGCCGTCAGCAAATTCCTGGATGAACTGCGAGCCGAGATTCGAGGTCATCACGATCACCGTGTTGCGAAAATCGACGGTGCGCCCCTGGCCATCGGTCAGGCGGCCATCGTCGAGCACCTGCAGCAACACGTTGAACACATCGTGGTGCGCCTTCTCGACCTCGTCGAGCAGGATCACGCTGTACGGACGCCGGCGCACCGCCTCAGTGAGGTAACCGCCTTCCTCGTAGCCGACGTAGCCCGGCGGTGCGCCGATCAGACGGCTCACCGAGTGTTTCTCCATGAACTCGCTCATGTCGATGCGCACCATCGCCTCGGTGGAGTCGAACAGGAATTCGGCGAGCGCCTTGCACAGCTCGGTCTTGCCGACGCCGGTCGGACCGAGAAACAGGAACGAGCCGTTCGGCCGGTTCGGATCGGACAGGCCCGCGCGCGAACGGCGGATCGCATCGGCAACCGCGCGCACCGCTTCATCCTGACCGACGACGCGATGATGCAACGCGTCTTCCATGCGCAGCAGCTTGTCGCGCTCGCCTTCGAGCATCCTCGATACCGGAATACCGGTCCAGCGACTGACGACCTCGGCGATTTCCTCCGCGGTCACGCGCTGCTGCAGCAGCTTGAAGCCCTTGGCCTCGGCCTCCTGCGCTGCGTGCAATTGTTTTTCCAGTTGTGGAATTTTTCCGTACTGGTTTTCTGCGACCTTGGCCAGGTCGCCGTGGCGCTGTGCGGTTTCGATCTCGGCGCGCGCGGCTTCGATCTGCTCCTTGATCCTGGTCGTGCCCTGCACGGCGGCTTTTTCCGCCTTCCACACTTCGTTGAGATCGGAAAACTCGCGCTCGAGTTTGCCGATATCAGTCTCCAGATCGGCGAGGCGCTTTCTGGACTCCTTGTCTTTCTCTTTCTTCAAGGCTTCGCGCTGGATTTTCAGCTGGATCAGCCGGCGCTCGAGCCGATCGAGTTCCTCGGGCTTGGAGTCGATCTCCATGCGGATGCGCGACGCGGCCTCGTCCATCAGGTCGATGGCCTTGTCCGGCAACTGCCGATCGGCGATGTAGCGATTGGACAGCGTGGCTGCCGCCACGATCGCCGGATCGGTGATCTCGACGCCGTGATGCAGCGCGTACTTTTCCTTGAGGCCGCGCAGGATCGCGATCGTATCCTCGACGCTGGGTTCGCCGACGAACACTTTCTGGAAGCGGCGTTCGAGCGCCGCATCTTTTTCGACGTACTTGCGGTATTCGTCGAGCGTGGTCGCGCCGATGCAATGCAGTTCGCCGCGCGCAAGCGCAGGCTTGAGCATATTGCCCGCATCCATCGAGCCTTCGGCCTTGCCCGCGCCGACCATCGTGTGCAACTCGTCGATGAACAGGATGACATTGCCCTCTTCCTTGGCCAGATCCTTGAGCACGGCCTTGAGGCGCTCCTCGAACTCGCCGCGGAATTTCGCGCCGGCGATGAGTGAGCCCATGTCGAGCGACAACACGCGCCGGCCGCGCAAGCCTTCGGGCACTTCGTGGTTGACGATGCGCTGCGCGAGACCCTCGACGATCGCGGTCTTGCCGACGCCGGGTTCGCCGATCAGCACGGGATTGTTCTTGGTGCGCCGTTGCAGCACCTGGATCACACGGCGGATTTCCTCATCCCGGCCTATGACGGGGTCCAGCTTGGACTTCTCGGCGCGCGCGGTCAGGTCAATTGTATACTTTTCCAGAGCCTGCCGCTGATCCTCGGCATTTTCGTCCGCTACCTTGTCGCCGCCGCGGATTTTCTCGATCGCCGCTTCGAGGTTGGCCTTGGTTGCGCCGGCGGCCTTCAGGGCCTGACCAACTTCGCCCTTGTCGTCCAGCGCGGCGAGTACAAAGAGTTCGCTGGCGATGAACGCATCGCCGCGCTGCTGCGCGAGCTTGTCGGTGACGTTGAGCAAGCGTGTCAATTCGTTGGAGACATTGATATTGCCTTCCTGTCCCCTGACCGCCGGCAGGCGCGCAATTGCCTCGCCCATGCGCTGGCGCAGAACCGGCACATTGACGCCCGCCTGTGAGAGCAGCGGCGCGGTCGAGCCGCCCTGCTGATCGAGCAGTGCGCTCAGCAAATGCGCCGGTTCGAGCATATTGTTGTCGCGTCCGACGGCCAGGCTCTGGGCATCGGCCAGCGCCTGCTGGAAACGCGAGGTGAGTTTGTCCATGCGCATCGTTGATCACCAGAAAGTAAAGGCGGCTTCAAGCCGCGAGATGGCTACGGATATGCGGGACCTGCCAAATATTTCAACCGGGATTCAAACGCTTGCGGCGAAATCGTCGATCCCGGGCCGGTTCGGCGAAAGCACGCCATGTGCGGCGCAAGGCTGTTAGACGCCGCCGACCGCGTTATCATGCGCCAGGGGTTGCATCTGCATTGGACCCCTTGCAACCCCTGCCACCGTATTCATCGTTCGCATAAGGAGGTTGGCATGTTCGACGCACTCATCCGCGAAATCTCGCAGCGCTTCGGTCTCGGCGACAAGGCCGAGGGCCTGATCAACTCGCTGGTCGGCCTGATTTTCGATCCCAACAGCGGCGGTATCGCCGGTCTGCTCGCCAGGTTCCGCGAGCAGGGCTTGGGCGATCTGTTCTCATCCTGGCTCGGCGGCTCGGCCGGCCTGCCAACCGCGATCAATTCGCAGCAGCTGGAAAGCGTGCTCGGCTCGGTCCATGTGGGCGCGATCGCCGACAAACTCGGCATCGCCCGCGGCACGGTGACAGCGGCGGCATCGGCAGCGCTGCCCAAGATCATCGGCGCGCTGACTCCAAACGGACAACTGCCGACCTCGATCCCGGCTGCGGTCAGCGCCATGCTCGGCAGCCTTGGTGGACTCGGCACGGCCGGCGCCGGTGTCGCAGATACCGCGCATGCCGCAGCTTCGACGGCGGCTTCGGCAGTCGAAGACACCGCAGGCGGCTTGGGCTGGCTCAAGTGGCTGGTGCTCGCCGCAATTATCCTGGCGCTGGGCTATTGCGTGCTCAATCGCCAGCCGGCGCCCGCCCCTGCTCCACCTGCGGCCAGCACACCGGCAGCGCCCGCGCCCGCACCAGCGCCACCCCCGACCGCTGCACCCGCAGAAACTCCGGCTCAAGCCGTGGTCGCTGATGCCAAGAGCGCATTGAGTGCACTGGTTCCCGGCAAGTTCAGTGCGGACGATCTGGTCAAGGCGCTGAATCTGATGGCAGTGCATTTCGACACCGGCTCGGCCACGATCAGCGCCGACAGTCTGGATGTGCTCACGGCAGCGGCGAACGCGTTGAAGGCCGCGCCGGCCGGCTCCAAGGTGGAAATCGGCGGCTATACCGACAACACCGGCGACGCCGCGGCGAACCTCAAGCTCAGCGACGATCGCGCTAATGCAGTGCGCAGCAAACTGGTCGAACTGGGTGTGTCTGGCGACATCCTTGTGGCCAAGGGCTACGGCGACGCCAACCCGGTGGCCGACAACGCGACCGAGGATGGCCGCGCAAAAAACCGCCGCATGGAATTCACCGTACCGCACTGATAGCGGCGAGAGGCAGGTACACACGAGCCGGCGTGCGCATGCGCACGTCGGCTTCCTGTTCCGCAATACGAAGAACAGCCTCGGCGTCAGTCGGCGATCCAGATCATGCTGGCGAAGCGACCGGTGATTCCGTCGCGCCGATACGAGTAAAAACGCGCATCGGTGAAAGTGTCGAACTCGCCGCCGTGAACGTGCGTCACGCCAAGCGCGTGCAGGCGGCGCCGCGCCAGAGTATACAAATCGCAACGCCAATGCTCCGCCCGTGTTGGCACAAAAGCCTGCGCGTTTGCGGCGTCCTGGGCGACAAACGTTGCGCGGACGTCCTCACCAACCTCGTACGAACGCGGCCCGATCGCCGGCCCGAGCCAGACCCGCAGCTTGTCGCGTGGCGCATGCAGATTTTCGATGCAGCGCTCGATCACACCCGCGGCGAGACCACGCCAACCGGCGTGAATCGCCGCGATTTCCGCGCCATCGTCCGCGCACACCAGCAGTGGCAGGCAGTCGGCAGTCAGCACCGCGAGCACCACGCCGGGCGTGCGCGCAATCGCGGCATCGGCGCGCGGCGATTCTTCATCCTGTGTGGACGCAACATCAAATATCTGCACGTGCGTGCCATGCACCTGACGCAACCAGCGTGGTGGCGAAGGCAGATCGAGCAAGGCCGTCAGCGCCGCACGATTGAAATGCACATCGTCGACATCGTCGCCGCAATGCGCGCCGAGGTTGAACGCCGCAAACGCCGCCCGCGACACGCCGGACAACGCGCGCGTGGTCACTGCCGTACGCACGCGCGGCACGGCCGGCCAATCCGCAACGATCACGATCACGCCGCTTTTGCGTCCGCGCGCAATGCACTTACCAGCGCGGCGAAATCCGCCGGCGGCTCGACGCTCACGCTGACCAGCGCGCCACCGACCGGATGCGCGAATTCGAGCTTCTCCGCATGCAGCGCCTGGCGCCGGAAGCCACGCAGGGCTTCGATCAATTCGGCGCTCGCGCCTTTCGGCAATTTGAGCCCGCGGCCGTATTGCGCATCGCCGACCAGCGGATGCTTGATATGCGCCAGGTGTACGCGAATCTGGTGCGTGCGCCCGCTTTCCAGACGGCATTCGACCAAGGTGTTGGCACGAAAACGCTCGCGCACGCGATAGTGGGTCAGCGCCGGTTTGCCGGCCGGCCCATCGACCACCGCCTGTTTCAGGCGATCGCGCGGATGCCGACCGATCGGTGCATCGACGCTGCCGCCCGCGATCAGCGCCCCCACGACCACCGCGGCATATTGCCGGTGCACGTCACGCGCCTGCAATTGCGCGACGAGCGTGGTGTGCGCCCGCAAGCTGCGCGTGACGACCATCAAGCCTGAGGTGTCCTTGTCAAGGCGATGCACGATGCCGGCGCGCGGAATCTCCGTGAGTCTCGCGTCGAAATGCAGCAACGCATTCTGCAGCGTGCCGGCTGGCTGGCCGGCGCCCGGATGCACGACCAGGCCGGCCGGCTTGTTGATCACCAGCAGATCGGCGTCCTCGTAACGGATATCCAGATCGATCTGTTCCGGCCGCAGCGGAACCTCCTGTCCTGGCCGCGCATGCAGCGCGACGATCTCGCCGCCGCGCACGATCTGGCGCGGCGCCACCTGCGCGCCATCGAGCAACACGTCGCCGGATTTGATCCAGGCGCTGAGCCGCGAGCGCGAATAATCGGGGAACAGTTCGGCCAGTGCCTGGTCCAGCCGTCGCCCCGCCGCAGCGGCCGGAATGGGCAGTGTCGTGATTTCGTCCTGGGTTTGCATGCTGAATATAGTCTGGCTGGTCGGTCGTCAGGTTTTCGGGTGGACCTGACTTTGGGCTATTATCGCCCTCTTTGTCATCGTCAGGCGTCTGCTGTTCATGCGAATGTTTCCCATGCGAATTTCTCCGCTCGTCAAATTCTGTCTTCTGCTGCTGATCGTGTTCGCGGCCGGCTGCCACCGCGGCGACAAGAAACCCGATGACGCCGAGGTGCTGCCGGTCGACAAGATGTACGACGTGGCCAAGACCTCGCTGATGAATGGCAACCTGACCAAGGCGACCCGGTATTACCAACGCCTGATCGCGCGCTTCCCGTTCGGTCCCTACACCGAGCAGGCGACGATCGAACTGGCCTTCACCCAGTACAAGGACGGCAAGAACGAAGACGCGTATTCCACGATCGGCCGCTTCATCAAGACCTATCCCACGCAGAAGCACGTCGACTATGCGTATTACCTGCGCGGGGTCATCAATTTCGATCGCGATCGCGGCTTCCTCGATCGCTACGCGAATCAGGACATGACCAAGCGCGACCAGGGCAATACTTCGCAGTCGTTCTCGGATTTAAACGAGCTGATCACGAAATTTCCCGACAGCCGCTACGCACCGGACGCGCGCCAGCGCATGATCTATCTGCGCGACAACCTGTCCAAAGCCCAGGTGCATGTCGCGATGTACTATCTCGAGCGCGGCGCCTATGTCGCGGCGATCAACCGCAGCAAGGATATTCTGGAAAAATACGAGCGCACGCCGTCGGCCGGCGACGCGCTGGCGATCATGACGCTGGCGTACAAATCGCTGAACCAGGAAAAGCTCGCTGCAGACACCGAGCGTGTGCTCAAGCTCAATTATCCCGATCACCCGTACTTCCGCGGCTCGTGGCCGTCGTACGGGCATTGGTGGAGCCGGATGGTTCCGTTTAGAAGTTAGTTGCCAGTGACTAGGGCAGAGGCCTAGGGCTGATGGCTGAAGATCAAGAACGGTGGGCCTTTCTGCTTTTCAGCCCTCAGCCCTGGGCCCTCAGCCCTCGCTCCTCCGTTCACACGCTCCTTGTAGCTACCGCGGGCGGCACGCGGGCGGCGCGCGTCGCCGGACCGAGCACGGCAATCTGACCGAGCAGCCACAGGCAGACGAAGCCGATCGGCACGTAATGCCAAGGTAGCAGTTTGGCCCCGTCGATGTGGGTCATCAGCCAGAAACTAAAGGCATAGGCCAGCACGCCGCCAACCAGCAGCCCGCCTGTGGTGATCAGGAAATTCTCGGTCAGGAAATAGCGCATGATCGATCCGCGCGTGGCGCCGAGCGCTCGGCGCGTGCCGATCTGCTTGGTGCGCTGCGTGACCCAGAAACTCGCCATGCCGACGATGCCAAGGGCGGTGATCGTCAGCAGGGCAACAATGACGCTGCCGAGGATGATCGCCATTGCGCGGTCGCCGGCGTAGGCGCGCGCGCGTACCGCTTCCATACTGCGCATGCTGCGCACGATACGACTGGGATTGGATTCGCTGAGCCTGGTCTCGACCATCTTCATCACTTCGTCGCGCCGTCCCGGTTGGGCGCGCACGACGTAGCTGGTTCCATTGCCGTAGGCAAGATGCGTGGGCCACAACACCGAATATTCGATGTCGCTATCTTCATCCCAGGGTTTTTGCAATGCTTCCACCACGCCGACGATCGTAGTCGGCGCTTCATCGTCATAAATCACCTTGCCGACCGCATCGCCGTCCGGGAACAGCTTTTGCGCCAGCGCGCGCGTCACGATCGCAACCGGCGCGGTCTTGCGGTCGTTCATGGTCATGAAGGAAATTTCCTCAGGCTTGAAATTGCGCCCGCCAGCGAGCTTGAGTCCGTAGGCGTTGATCGCGTGATCGTCCACCATGTAATAGGCCGTCCGCGCCGTCGCGGTCTTCTGCTTCGGCTGCAGACTCAAACCGCCGCCCCAGCCGCTGCCACCCATCGGCACCATGCCGTTGCTCATTGCGGCGTCGACGACGCCAGGCAGGCTGCGCAGGAGGCCAAGGTCGGCGTCGGCCGTGGCCTTGACGTTGAAGCCATCGCCAAAGCCGTAGCTGCCGATGATAAATGTGTCGGTCTCGTTCATGCCGCTCGGTCTGGCCATTCGAATCAGGCGTTCGTGGATGATGAACAGCGAATTGCAGACGATCGCCAAGGTCAATGCGACCTGCATTCCGATCAGGATCATCGCTACCTTGCTGCGCATCAGGGCGGACAGGATGGGACGGATTTCCATGACGACTCCGAAATTCTGGCCTTCTGCACGCGCAAGAAGGTGGCGCCAAGCGCCGGATAGGGGGAAAGCTACTGCGTTTTCAACTGCGCAGCCGGCGCAACTTGGCACGCCCGCCATGTTGGATAGACCCCGGCGATGATGGCCGCTGCGATCGCTAACACGATCGTCGTGGCAACCATCTGCCAATCAAGCTGTGCCGCGGTCTTGTAGTTGGCATAGAGCACACGCACTGCGATCAGACCCAACCCCGTGAGCAGCAGGCCGATAATCCCGCCGGTGATTCCGATGACGCTCGATTCGGTGAGGAACTGCGCGAAAATCTGCCGCCGACTCGCGCCGAGCGCGCGGCGCAGTCCGATTTCACCGGCCTTGCGCGTGAATTTCGCCAGCAACAAGCCGATCGTGTTGACCAGACAGACGACGAGGAACGCAAAACCCAGGCCGGTCTGCACCTGCATATCGCCGGACACAACTTTCTGAATCTTCATCCATTCGGTTACGTCGGACAGGCGATTGTTGAGCGGGCGCGGAAAACGGCCGAGCTTCTTTTGCTCGCTGACGTAATTGTCGAGAAATGCCTTGTACTGGGTCTTTTTTTCCGGGCTATCGAGCTGCACCCAGAACTCGATCCAGATGCACTCCGATTGCAGATAAGCGTCGAATCCATCGCCTGACGGCTTCCAGCAACTATTGTTGCCGCTCGATCGCTTTTTCAGATCGATGCCAGTCGTGAACGGAATGAAGTATTCCTCGGGATCGCCAAAGGTACCGGTAGTGAGATCGTAGAACTTGAAACGCAGCGGCCAGTCGTCGAGCACGCCAACCACTTTGTAGTCGTTTCCGTCCATGCGCACGGTCTTGCCGGTCGAGTCGGCGCCGCCGAATAATTTCTCGTTCGTGTCGCGCGTCAGTACGACCACACGAGCATGACCATCGTCCTCAGCCTTTGTCCACGGCCGGCCGTACTTGAATGGCGGCTCGAACATCGAGAAAAAATCGGCGAACGTGACGCGACCAAGCGAAAGGAAAGGCTTGACCTCCGGATTTTCCGGCTGGATCGGCAACGCAAGCTTGTACATAGCCGCTTGCTTGTCGGCCTTGGCCGCCTGCATCAGCGCAAGCGCATCGCGGTAGGTCACCTGATCCGGCGGCGTGCCATCGTCGTTGAACGGGTTGTCCGTATCCCAGCTATCGAGCTGCACGATATTGAGCTTGTTGCTTTTCCACGGAATAGGATCGCTGCCCATCAGATGGAGCACGGTGAGCGTGGTCATGCTCGCCGCAATGCCGAGCGCAATGCCAAACACCATCAGCGCGGTCAGCACTGGATTGCGCCTGAGGCTGCGCAGGCCGAGTTCGAGGTAATAGGCGAACATGGGCAATCCTTTGTTCAGGCGACAGCGATGGCGGCGGTATTGTCGTCACGGTTCGGCGAGCGCAGTTTCGGCTCGTCGTCGAAGTCGGTGACCTGGCCGTCGATGATGTGCACGTTGCGCTGCGCGCGTGCAGCGAGTTCCGGATCGTGGGTCACCATGATGATGGTCGTGCCCTGACGATTGATTTCCTCGAGCAATTCCATCACCCCGCGCGCCATCAGCGAATCGAGGTTGCCGGTCGGCTCATCCGCCATCAGCAGACGCGGCGAGCCGGCCAGCGCGCGCGCGATCGCGACGCGCTGCTGCTGGCCGCCGGACAGCTCCGATGGATAGTGCTTCATGCGCGAAGCCAGGCCGACGCGACCCAGCGATTCGTCGATGCGCTTCTTGCGCTCGGCCGCATTGAAGCGCCGATAACGCAGCGGCACGTCGACGTTGTCGAACAGGTTCAGGTCGGGAATCAGGTTGAAGCTCTGGAAGATGAAACCGATCTTCTCGTTGCGCAGCTTCGAACGCGCATCGTCGTTCATTCCGCGCACGTCGACCCCGTCGAGCCAGAATTCACCGCCACTGAATTCCTCGAGCAGCCCGGCGATGTTCAGAAACGTGGTCTTGCCCGACCCGGACGGCCCCATCACGGCGACGAATTCGCCGTCGCGCACATGGATCGAGAAATCGCGCAACGCGTGCGTCTCAACCATATGGGTTCTGTATACTTTGGAAAGATGCGACATTTTCAGCATTGTGTAACTCCGAGTACGTAATTCACAAGTTTTTGTTCGGGGAGACGGGGAGACGGGGAGACGGATAAACGGATAAACGGACAGACGGACAGACTGGCCGGCGGCGAACCTGACTCTCGTACTTCCGTCTCTTCGTCTCTTCGTCTCTTCGTCTCCCCGTCTATCCGTCTCCCCGTCCTTCAATTCAACACCACCTTCTGCGCACCGTTGAACGAATCGGTGCCGGAGATCACGATGCGATCGCCTTCCTTCACGCCGGAGACGATCTCGACCGCGTTCAAGCTGGTTGCGCCGATCTGGATCGGCTTGCGCTCGGCAATGCCGTCGTGCACCAGATAGGCGACGCGGCCCGCTCCGGAATCGACGAAGGAGCCGCGCTCGACCATGAGCACGTTCGGATGCTCGTCGATCAGGATGCGCGTGGTCAGGCGCTGGTTCTGACGCAGGCCCGGCGGCTTGCGCTCGCCGAAGCGCACGCGCGCGACGACCTGACTGTCGACGACTTCTGGCGATACCGCCGACAACTCGCCAGTATACTTTTCCGCACCGTCGGCGATTTCCGCCGGCATGCCGATCGCCAGATCGTGCGCGAACACCTCGGGCACCTGCACTTCGACTTCGAGCGAGCTCAGATCGATCACCGTCACCAGGCCGGTGTTCGCGGCCACGTTCGCCTTCTGCTGCACCAGCAACTGGCCGACCTGGCCGGCAACCGGCGAGCGCACCTTGAGCAGATCGACCTGGCGCTGCAGATCGGCGACCAGCAGCTTCTGCCGGTCGAGCGCGAGACGCTTGGTCTTCTGCTCGAACGCACCGGTCTCGGTCACCAGGCCCGCATCGGCCTGCGCATGGGTCACGTCGAGGTCGGCCTTGGCCAGCGCGTCCTGCGCGCGCAGCACGTTGATTTCGGGAATCGCGCCGGCCTTGAACGCGCGCTGGTTGCGATCGACTTCGCGCGCCGCGGTGATACGGTCGATCTGCGCCTGATCGATGGTTTTTTTCGCCAGCAATTGCTTCTGCCGGTTGTCGATGCCGGTGCGCTCGACGTCGACCTCGACGCTGGACAGCGTCGCCTGCTCCTGCTCGAGCTTGTTCTTCAGTTCGGGGCTGTCGACCTCGGCCAGCACCTCATCTTTTTGCACCTTGTCGCCGGCATGCGTCAGCAGGGTGATCGTGCCGGCCGCAGTCGCATACAGGGTCGGGCTCTGCGCCGCGACAATCTTGCCTTGCGCCGAGATATCGCGCGTGAGCGTGCCGCGTTTGACCTGGGCGATGCGCAGACTCGTACTGCTCACCGAAGCGCCTGCCGAGATCAGACGCCCGACGGTCGGCACAACCCAGATCAGCGCCGCGAGCACGGCGGCGCCTACCGCGCCGATCACCACATGGCGTTTGCGCGATGGGGCGGCGTCGATGCGGCGATCCTGGGCCGAGGTGTCTCGTATCATTGCGACGCATGTTCCGAGTTAAGTACCGGAAGTGCGCCAGCAAAGTGCGTGCCAGCGTTTGCGGCGCGCGTAATACATTGTAGTAATTGAGATTTGCTTATTTGCGGGCAACACCGGAAATGTCCGCGGACAGGCGGCGGACAACCGCCCGTCTTACCCTTCTCCCGGCGGGAGAAGAAAAAGCTTCAGGCACTTGCGACCTTTGGCCCTGCAAGTGCATCTATAGCCACGTGACGCCGTCCTCATTCCATCTGGAGCTGCCGCCGAGCCTGATCGACCGCGCCCGCAGCGGCGAGGTTGCGGCGTTCGAGATCATCTATCGGCGCTTCGAACGGCCGGTATTCAATCTCGCATTGCGCATGCTCGGCGATGCGGAAAGCGCGCGCGAGATCCTGCACGACGCCATGCTCAAGGTGTTTCAGCGCATCGGTCAATACCGCAGCGATGCGCCGTTCTGGGCGTGGCTGCGGCAGATCGCATTGAACGAGGCCTTGATGCGTTTGCGCCGCGACAAGCATTTCAACGATCGTGTGGAGCTGACCGATGTCGTCGACGAATCCGCACCGCCTTGGGTGCGTGCCGATTCGGTGGCTCTGGAGCGCGCGCTCGGTCGCCTGTCCGCGCTCACGCGCAGCGTGTTGTGGCTGTATCACGTCGAAGGCTATGCGCATCACGAGATCGCCGAGCAGCTCGGCAAGAGCGTGAGTTTTTCCAAATCGCAGGTCGCGCGCGGGACGGCGCGCCTGCGCGAACTACTCGAACCGTCCGTGGAATCCGTGTCATGTCTGATCCAAACATCTCCAACGACCTCGGCGCTCGCGAGTTGATCGCGCTGCCCGATGCCCTGCGTGCGTTGCCGGTCGCGGCGCCGTCTGCGAGCGCATGGCCCGCGCTTGCCGCGAGTCTTGCTGCGCAAAGGAGCCGGGACTCGGGACTCGGGGCTCGGGACTCGGCGCCGCGCCGGATCCGTCGCTATGCGCTGCCTGCGGCGCTGGCGGCCGCTGTCGCACTCGCATTCGCGACAACGGTCTTGCTGCGCGCACCGGGGCCGCGTGGCAATTCGAGCGACGCGCTTGCGACCAAGTCCGTGGCGTCCGCATCTTCTGTACACAATGCAACAAATGAGGCAAACGGGACGAATGCAAGCACGCAGACGACGTTACAGACGGAAAGCTTCGCCGCACTGCAAGCACGTTCGCACACGCTGGAGCGCTGGCTGCACGACACCGGCAAGGACTCGGCGCCGCAGTCGGCGCAGGATCTGGCTGCAGGCGCGGAGATCGAAGACATGATCGGTCTCATCGACGTGCAGCTGAGCACGAGCGATGCGTCGGAAGAAACCGCGTCGCTGCCGCTCTGGCGCCGCCGCGTCGCCCTGCTCGAGGATCTGTCGACGCTGCGCTATGGCGCGAACCTCAGGCAGTTCAAGTCGGGCATGTTTGCCAGCGAAGCTGCAGGCGACGGCCGCAACGCCAGTGCGACCTGGAACAATTGAAGGACATCGTGATGAAGCATGCAATGTATACAATTCCCTTTCTGTTTTGCCTGGCACTGGGCGCGAGCCCGGGCCGCGCCGGTGATCCGCCGGCTGCGGCACCGCGCGCCAATGTCATGACCGACGTCGATGGCGACGCGCCGGCCAAGGTCGATGCGGAGACAGCACGGCGCGATCTTGAACAGATGCGTGTGCAGATGCGTGACCTGTCCAGGCGCATGGCCGACTTGTCGATGAAACTCGGCGATGTCGGTCCGCGCGCTTATGCCTATCGTTATGTCGGCGATCCAGATCGCGGCATGATCGGCGTGGTGCTGACCAAGGACGAACATGGATTCCGCATCACCGCCGTCACACCGGGCGGTCCCGCGGACAAGGCCGGGGTCAAGAACGGCGATGTGATCGTGGCCGTGAACGGCGCCGATATTGCCGGCAAAACATCCGGCCAGGGGAAAACGCCCGCGCAGACATTGCGCGATGTGAAGATCGACCAGGAAGTAAAGCTGACCCTGCTGCGCAACGGCAAGAAACTCGATATCGCGATGAAGGCCGAACGGCGTGAGCCGTACAATCTGGCCGGAGCGTTCGGCGGCAAGCTGGGCGAGCTTGGCAAGCTCGGTGAACTGGGGAAAGCCGGCGAAGATACGGATGGCGCCGACCTGCCTGCCGATGTGAGCGAACGCGTCGAGGAGCAGGTCGAACGCGCGACCAGCGAAGCGGAGCGCGCCACGGAGCGTGCCCAAATGACCCAGGAGCAGACCCAGCGCATCAGCGAACACGTGATGGAGCACGCGCAACACGCGATCCAGAATCTGAGCATGTCGATGCCGTGGTGGGGCCTGAATCTGGCCAGCCTCAATCCCGATCTGGGCGCCTACTTCGGCGCGGATCATGGCGTGCTGGTGCTGTCGGCGGATGCGGATGCGTCGAAAACGCTCAAGTCAGGCGACATCCTGCTCGCCATCGACGGCAAGAAGATCGAGCGGCCCGAAGATGCGCTGCGCCTGCTGCGCGAGCAGCCGGCCGGCAATACGCTCAAGGTCGAGGTGCTGCGCCAGCGCAAGGCGCAGATGCTGAGCATGCGCGCACCCGAGTTCAAAAGTATATTTGTACCGCCGCCACCGCGTGCTCCGCGCCCCCCGGTGCCGCCGCCGGTCGCTGCGCCAGCTCCACCCGCGCCGCCGGCGCCCGTCGCTGTGCCAACCGCGCCCCCAGCGCCGCCAACACCGTCTACCGCGCCGCGGGCTGCAAAGCCCGCAAACGCACCAGACGCGCCGTCCGCTTCACCGGCAGCCGGGCGCAGCATCGCCTGATTCGAGCGCCGTCCGCAGCGGCGGGCGGCGAACCCCGGATAACCCGCCAGCCCTCGCGCAAGTGCGCCCGGCGCGACCGACGCGCCGGATTCTCAAATGCCATGGTTCGCAACTCTGCTGAATTGTGCAGATAAATTTGCGTTTCTTTACACCAGACAATCTGGCAATACATTCGCTTATCGGCAAAAATCATGTGACCAATGGTGCCGGAGCCCGCGTGAAGCGCAATCCCCTGCTCGTCCCCGCCGCTCTTGCCGCGGTCGCATCCGTTGCTGCCATCGGTTACTACAGCGGTCGAACGGCTGCGCTGGCGACCCTGCAGGTTAGGGTCGATACGCCGGCGGCCAAAGCCGCGGATGCGACAATTTCCACAAAGGGAAAAGGCAGCATCGGCACCACGGCTACGTACACAGCCGCAAACCGCAGGTCCGCCACGGGCCGTCTGCTCACCAGCGCCGTCTCCAACCCGAGCGCGACCGCGCCATTGCCGCCGCCCAACGCACCACTCAAGCAGACGTTCGCCGAACTCAAGGCGCGCGCCGACGCGGGCGATGCGGCAGCCGCCTCGCGTTTGTTCCACGACATCCAGAATTGCGCCGAAGTGCAGCGCATCAACCAGATGATGCCGAATTTCGCCAATCGCGTGCTCAATGGCGATCCTTCGTCAATGTCGCCAGGCGCCGCGCAGCGCAGCGACCGCATGCTCGGCATGATCCAGAAGAATCTCGACTTCGCCCAGGACAACGCGGCGCTGTGCGCGGATGTCGGCCCCGACGAAATGGCGGCCCTCGTACCGGCGACCCTCGAGGCCGCACAAGCCGGCGACCCGCGGGCGGCCAATTGCTACGTCGGCGCGAATCTCAACAACTGGCCGGGTGTGCTCGACAACCCGAACTGGATCTCCGACTACAAGGCCAATGCCCTGCCGCTCGCCACGGCCGCGGTGCAACAGGGCGACTGGCCCATGGTCGGACTCATGGCCTCGGCCTATGCCGGCGGCGTGCGCTCGAACACCATGCTCACGCAGGTGACGGGAGCCAATCCCGTGCAAGCCTATTCCTATGCCAAGCTCATGAGCCTCGGCCAGCCGGCCGGCAACACCTCGAACCGCGCGACCAACAATTTGACCAATCTTGCCAGCCAGCTTTCTTCGGACCAGCAACAGGCCGCCGACGCCTGGGCGCAGAACGCCTACCAGCAATATTTCGCCAGCACACCGCGCCAACCGGGCGAGGTCGGCAACGCGATGCGCTCCTGTCAGGTGGGACCGTAGGCCGCACACGCGCGGCCGCCGAACGCCGCCGGTGATCGCGTGCTAGATTCGCGTTCGCACACTCCGTTAACTTTCCCTGCTGCGGTCGTTTCGATCGCGAAGCGTATGACTTGCAAACCCTGCTGATTTCCCTCGTCACGGTCGCCCTCGGCGAGTTCGGCGACAAAACCCAGTTGCTCGCGCTGATCCTTGCCGCGAAGTACCGCAAGCCATTGCCGATCTGCCTCGGCATCCTCGCCGCAACTCTCGTCAATCACGCTCTTGCCGGCGCGTTCGGTGCGTTGATCAGCGCCTGGCTGAGTCCGCAGACGCTGCGTGTGCTCGTCGGGCTGAGTTTTCTGGTCATCGCCGCGTGGACGCTGAAGCCGGACAAGGCCGACGAGAGCGACGCCGAACACGGCACCGCGCACGGCGTGTTCTTCACCACGGTCGTGAGCTTTTTCCTCGCCGAGATGGGCGACAAAACGCAGATCGCGACCGCGGTACTCGCCGCCGAGTATCACCCGCTCTGGCAAGTCGTCAGCGGTACCACGCTCGGCATGCTCATCGCCGATATACCAGTGGTCTGGCTCGGCGCACGTTTCGCCACGCGCGTACCGCTGCGCGCGGCACGCATCGGCGCGGCACTGTTGTTTGCCGCGCTGGGTGTGTGGATTTTGTTGCGTTGAGCAGCGGGGAGACGGATAGACGGGAAGATGGATAGACGGAAGAGCTTGTTTTCCCACTCACCACTTCCGTCTCTCCGTCTCCCCATCTCCCCGTCTCCCCGTCTCTCCGTCTCTCCGTCTCTCCGTCTCTCCGTCTCCCCGTCTCCCCGTCTCCCACCCGCCTTGCAGACCCCTGCCCCTTCATCTACGCTGCCACGACTTCGCCGGGGAACCTACATGAGCTTGAAATTTCGCCTGATCGTGATGAACTTTTTGCAGTTCTTCATCTGGGGAGCGTGGCTGATCACGATCGGCGTGTACTGGTTCCAGAACAAGCATTGGTCGGGCACGCAGTTCGGGGCGATCTTCTCGACGATGGGCATCGCCTCGCTGTTCATGCCCTCGCTCGCCGGCATCATCGCCGACAAGTGGATCAATGCCGAACGCCTGTACGGCGTGTTCCATCTGCTCGGTGCGGCGATGCTGTTTATCATCCCGACGATCGGCGACCCCGGCACGCTGTTCTGGGTGATGCTGCTGACGATGATCTTCTACATGCCGACGATCGCGCTGGCGATCACGGTCGCCTACAACGCGATGAAAGACTCCGGCATGGATCTGGTCCGCGACTACCCGCCGATCCGCGTCTGGGGCACGATCGGCTTCATCGCGGGAACCTGGACGACGAGCCTGCTCGGCCTGGAAGCCTCATCGGGTCAGTTCTATGTCGCCTCGGCCTCGGCGGTGGTGCTTGGCCTGTACGCGTTCGTGCTGCCGCCGTGTCCGCCAAAACTCGATCGCGCGCACAGCAAGACGCTCGCCGACTCGCTCGGCCTTACCGCGTTCGCCTTGTTCCGCAACAGCAAGCTCGCGATCTTTTTCATCTTCGCCATGCTGCTCGGCGCGGCGCTGCAATTGACCAACGCCTACGGCGGTACCTTCCTGCACGATTTCGACAAGATCGACGCCTACAAGGACCTGTTCGCGGTGAAGCACTCGGGCATCATCATTTCGATTTCGCAGTTCTCCGAAACGATGTTCATTCTCGCGATCCCGTTTTTCCTCAAGCGCTTCGGCATCAAGATGGTGATGCTGATGAGCATGGTCGCATGGACGTTGCGCTTCGGCATGTTTGCCTACGGCGACCCGGCGAGCCTGTTCGGGCTGTCGATGATCGTCCTGTCGTGCATCGTCTACGGCATGGCTTTCGACTTCTTCAATATCTCCGGCTCGCTGTTCGTCGAAGGCCAATGCGATCCGAAGATCCGCGCCAGCGCGCAGGGCCTGTTCATGCTGATGACCAACGGCATCGGTGCGGTGCTCGGCAGTTCGATCAGCGGCGTCCTGATCGACCGCTATTTCACCGCCGCCGACGGGGCCAAGGACTGGTACCACATCTGGATGACCTTCGCCGCGTATGCACTGGTCACCGCAATCGCCTTCGCCGTACTGTTCAAGCACAAGCACGAACCGGGCGCGGTCGGCATGGCGCAGATCGCGCATTGAGTCCGCGCGTATTCTCTGTCGCGCCTCTCGAATCATTCCAGCACGATGACGGACCAAGCTGATCTCGTCGGCGCACAGCAGGCATTCGCGGCGGGCGACTACCTGCGCGCGCAGCAGCTCGCGCTGAGCCATCTGCGCAAGGTTCCGACGTCGTTGCCTGCGCAAGGCGTGCTCGCCAATGCCAGCAACGCCTTGCAGAATTTCGCGCAGGCGATGGCCGCGCTGGAGGTGCTGCACACCGCGCTGCCGCGCGATGCCGCAATTCAAAAGGCGCTGGCGATGGCCTGCAACAATCGCGGCTCGCAGCTCTACCATGCCGGCGATCTCGACGGCGCCGCCGTGCTTTACGAGCGTGCGACCCAGCTCGACGATGCACAGGTACTCGCCTGGACCAACCTCGCCGCCTGTGCCGCGTTGCGCCGCAAACATGAACTCGCCGTTGTCTGCTACCGCCGATTGCTCGCGTTCAATGCGCAAGACATCGATGCCGCGATCGGTCTGGCCAAGGCCTTGCGCGCACTGGGACAGGAGCAAGAGGCGGACGCCGCACTCGACGCCATCGCCACCACCGCGGGCGACGGTGCGCTGGCGCTTGAGTTCGAACGCATTGGCGCGCCCGAGCGTGCCGCGGCGATCTTCGCCACTGGTGACCCCCACTTTGGTTCCAAGGCCCATGCGCTGATGGCGCAAATGCAGGAGGCCTGCGGCAATTTCATCGGCGCGCGCAGAAACTTCACCTGTATCGCGCAACATGCGGGCGGTGACGCGCGCACGCTTTTCCGCGCGGAGCGCGATGCCGCGCTGGCGATGCCCGCAATCTTCACGAGCCCTGAGGATCTTGCCGCTGCGCGCACCGACTACGCCCGGCGCATGCAGCAATTCCTCGACGACTGGCCACCCACACGCCTCGCCAGCCGCGGCGTCGGCCTCGACGACTTGAGTCACCCACGCTTGCGCGTCGCCTATCAGGGCGGTGACGACCTGCCGCTCGCGAGAAGTTACGGCGCCTGGCTCGCAGCAAGTGCCAGCCACGTGTCGCCGAACATTACCTCCCAGCACGCCGCGCGGCCAATTCGGCGTGTCGGTCTGGTCAGCGCGCGCTGGACACAGAGCACGATCGCAGCCTATTTCGGCACCTGGCCCGGCGCGCTACGCGCAGACGGACTGGAAATATATTTGTACAGTTATTCCAAACATGAAGACATCGTCAGCCGCGGCATCGCGGCGCAGGTGGACCACGCCGCGCGCCTGCCCGACGACCTTGCTTCCGCGGCGCACCAGTTGCGCGCGGACCAGCTCGATCTGCTGATCTACCCGGAGATCGGTCTGGACGGCAGTCCCGAGGTGCTTGCTGCACTGCGCCTGGCGCCGCGGCAATGGGCCGCATGGGGTCATCCGGTCACCACCGGACTGCCGACGATCGATTGTTATCTCAGCGTGGCGACGATGGAGCCCGCCAACGCGCAAGACGACTATGCCGAGCCGCTGGCGCTGCTGCCGGGCATCGGCACGCAGTTCCCGCGCGCACCCCAGGCGGTGCCGGCAGCGCGCGAAAGTCTTGGTCTGCCGGCAGGCGGTGCGCTGTATCTCGTGCCACATCCGCCGGTCAAACTGCACCCGGATACCGACGAAGTGATCGCGGGAATTCTGCGCCGCGACCGCGCTGCACGTGTCGTCTTCATCGACGACGAAATCCCCGCGCTCACGCGTCTGCACCGACGGCGCATTGAAAATCGTCTGGCGACCGTCGGCATCGAGTATGGGCAGAACCTGTTCTGGCTGCCGCGACAATCCACCGATGGATTCCGCGCACTGATCGCCAGCGCCGATATCGTGATCGATGCGCTGCATTTTTCCGGTGGCGCCACGACCCTCGATACACTGGCGCAGAACACGCCGATCGTCACCGTCGAGGGTCGCTATATGCGCGGCCGCCAGACCGCGGCGATGCTGCGCATGCTCGAACTGCCGGACCTGATCTGTGCGGATGCGAACGCCGCTGCGGCGCGTGCCGTGGAGATCGCGCAGAACACCGACGAGCGCGCCCGCCTGCATGCGCGCCTCATCGAGCGCACGCCGCTGCTGTTCGAGCAGACCGAGCCCCTCCGTGCGCTATGCGCGCTCGTGCGCGAGGCCAGTGCAGCCAGCTGAACTGTGCGCTGCGGACGCTGACGGCGGCGCCTGCTAAAATCCGCGCATGCGCATCGGCCCTTACTCGATCGACCCGCCCATTGCGCTCGCGCCAATGGCCGGGGTCACCGACAAACCGTTCCGCCGGCTTTGCAAAAGGCTCGGCGCGGGCTTGGCTGTGTCCGAGATGACCACGAGCGATGCGCGCCTGTGGACGACGCGCAAGTCGCTGCAGCGCATGGATCACGCGGGCGAACGAGATCCAGTCTACCAGCAGCCTATCAGCGTACAGATCGCCGGTTACGATCCGGGCATGCTGGCCGATGCCGCGCGCTACAACGTCGATCACGGCGCGCAGATCATCGACATCAACATGGGCTGCCCAGCAAAAAAAGTCTGCAATGTATACTCCGGCTCGGCATTGCTGCAGGACGAAGTGCTGGTCGCGCGCATCCTTGAGGCGACGGTGAAAGCCGTCGATGTTCCGGTCACGCTCAAGATCCGCACCGGCTGGAATCACGATAACCGCAACGGCGTGCGCATCGCGCGGATTGCGCAGGACAGCGGCATCGCTGCACTGGCCGTGCACGGGCGCACGCGCGCGGACCTGTACAACGGCGAGGCCGAGTACGACACCATCGCCGCAATCAAGGCCGCGGTGTCGATTCCCGTGTTCGCCAACGGCGACATCGATACGCCGCAGAAAGCGCGCGCGGTGCTCGACTACACCCGCTGCGACGGCCTGCTGATCGGTCGCGCCGCGCAGGGCCGGCCGTGGATTTTCCGCGAGATCGCGCATTTTCTGGCGACGGGAAAAACGCCGACGCCACCGTCCACGGATGAAATCAGCTCAATCCTGCTAGAACATCTCGAGAATTTGTACGCCTTCTACGGCGAGCAGCAAGGCGTGCGCATCGCGCGCAAGCATCTGGGTTGGTACGCCAAGGACCGACCCGAGAACATCGCGTTCCGCGCCGTGGTCAATCGTGCCGAAACCGCGAGCGAGCAGTTGCGGCTGACGCGCGAATATTTCGCGATGCTGGACGTGCCGCTCGCGCGCGCGGCTTAGAGCATTTTTCGACTCAAGTGCTTACACAGTAGCGCGACCTGCATTTCACCTCCCCCTTTGTGGGGGAGGTCGGCACGCGCAGCATGCTGGGAGAGGGGATGGCGCCGAAGGCGCCCGCGCGGGCGCTACCCCTCTCCCCAACCCCTCTCCCGCAAGGGGAGAGGGGCTATAAGGCAAAGTCACAGTTGTACCCACTACAACCGAAAATGCTCTAGTACGACTTCTACTTCGTTCCAAACAATCGATCGCCCGCATCGCCCAGCCC
>NZ_DATBQK010000104.1:0-7230 GCF_036560865.1 Rudaea sp. | reverse complement strand
TTGTACAGTTTGATTCCTTATGCTCTTTATATAAAAAAGCAAAATGCGCGAAAGTAGCTTATTCAGCATTTTATCCATTGCTTAATTCAGGCTGAATGCGCCCGTTCAGGTTCACATCGTCTTAACAAATGCGGTTGCTCGCGCGGACAGTTTCGTTTAGCATCCGCACCTTGGAATTCATATGCGCCGTCTTCCAAAGACGCGCAGGCTGTGCAGCCCACGGGAGTGCGCCACAGCGGGAACCACGATTTCGGTTCTGAACAAACTTAAAAACTCCGGCAAGCGAGCACGCGAATCTCATCGCGGCATGCCCGTGGCGGAGGCGAAATCAGCAGCTGGCGCGATTCAACGCGACGCCGTTTTCGCAAACGCTTTCTTTTGTGTCCGAGATTCACCGATGAAGCTTGCATTCCTGCTTTGGCTCGCCTCCGTGCTGCCGCAACCGATCGCGGATCGCGCCTGCATGGCCGGCACGATCTATCTTGAAGCGCGCAGCGAACCCGTCGCCGGCCAGCTTGCCGTTGCGGAAGTCGCGTTGCGTCGTGTCGACAGCGGCCAGTGGGGCGACTCGCTGTGCGCCGTACTCACCGCTCCGGGACAATTTGCTTTATCCACAATGCCGCAAAATTATATTTTGCAAGAAGTGGATTCGATGGAACGCTCGTGGGCGCTGGCGAATCTGGCGATCGCAATGTGGTCGCTGCCGCCGCAGTTGCGGCCATCGGTGGTACCCAAAGCCGATCACTTTTTCGCATCCGATACGCCGGTACCGTCATGGGCCAGGGGTTATCCACTGGCGCGCATCGGCGATCACAGTTTCTATCGCGCCGACTGAAGCTGCTGAACCATCAATTCCCTGGATCGTCTGACTTACTCGCGCGATCTTTTTTCGACGCGAAGCGTGCGTAAGCCGCATCTTCGATGCGCGCACCCACCAGCAGCACCAGCACGACCAGCGCAAAGCCGAGTAGCGCGATGTCGATGCGTCCGCGCCCACAGAGCGAGCCGAACACCGCAACGATCCAGATCCCCGCAGCACTGGTCAGGCCACGAATCTGGTTGTCGCCCCCGCCGTGCAGGATCATGCCCGCGCCGATAAAACCGACGCCCGTGAGTATGCCCTGCAGTACCCGGCTTTGCGCATCCAGATTGCCCGCAGAACCATCGCCCGACAACGGGGCGGCGACCAGCACGGCCAGCGCAGCCGCCAGCGCGACCAGTGCATGCGTACGCAATCCGGCCGCTTGCCCGTGCACATGACGCTGGGTTCCGATTGCCGCACCAATCAGTAACGCCACGCACAAGCGCAAGGCAACGTCGCTGAAATCCGTCGTGATCATCATGATTTTTGTTTTCCGGACTGTTTCTGCATCGACTGCCACACTTTGCGAAACCGCCGCCAGTCGGCGATCACTTTCGGCGTGTAGTCCTCGACGTAGTCGATCAGCGCGCGTGTCCAGCGGCTGTCCTGCGCAAACGCGATCAGATCGTCCGCGCATGCGGCGCCCTGACGTCCGCTGCCGCGCAGTGCAGACCATGCAACGAGCTGGCCCATCGATCCGATCACCGCGCTCAACGGTTTCACCTTGCCCTGCACGGCCGACAGATCGAGGCGGTCCTGCAGCGGCTGCAGTTCTTTCAGTACAAAGGCCCGATCGACAAAATCCACCGGCGTGAGAAATGCCGGTGCAATTGCCTGCATGCGCTTCTGCACGGTGACGATGCGCATGGCCTCATCCGGCCATTCCGGCTGTCGTTTCGGCAGGCGTTTTCCCACTGACGAATTGCCGGCGAGTTTGAGATCGAGCACGTAGTTGCCATTCGGCGAACCCTTGCCCTGCGCAAGAATTGCGTAGCGCGCAAGGCCGAGGCTGCCGGTACCGGCGATGCGTTGCGCCACGTCGAGCGGCCGATAGAATTTCGCGTCTGGCTGCCTGGCAGCATAGCGCCCGAACCAGTCCAGCAGCGCTTCGCGCTCATCGTTTTTCAGCGCAAGCAGATGTTCGTCGTCGATCAGGAAACGTCGGCGCTTGCCATCCTTGACAGTATGCCGATTGAGGAAATCCTTGCGCCGGCGCTGCTCGACGCGGCCAAGCAAGGTGCCAATCAAACCATCCGCGATCGAACGCTCTATCCAGCGCGGTTTGCCATCGGCCAGCGCTGCGACATAGGCGTCGAGGAAGCAACGCGACAGAGCGCGTGCTTCGCGCAGGTCGAGCCCAAGCGAACGCGTGCCCACATGCAGGCTGACCAGAAAGCGCGCGACTTCCCAGGTGCACGGCGCGAGCGCAGCCTCGTCGAAATCGTTGATATCGAAATATGCGAGACGGTTGTCACCCTTGTACGAGCCGAGGTTTTCCAGATGCAGATCGCCGCAGATCCATGCGTTCGGCGCGGCGTCGAGTTCGCGGCCACCGCGCCAGTCCTCAAAGAACAGATGGCAGGTGCCGCGCAGGAAGACGAAAGGGTCGGCAGCGATGCGCGCGTATTTGCGCTCGAGGAGTCGCGCGTCGCGTCCGGCGTTGAAGCGGAAGATGCGTTTGGCGACGTCCATGCGCGCAGTCTAACATCGCGCCGTCAAGCTCGAATTGTGGAGAAATCCATAAATAAACCGGGCGTGCCTGAACACGCCCGGTGGGTCCGCTTCGGGGCAGCGGTGGTTCCTAGCGGCGCAGCATTTCCAGATGGCCGTCTCCGCGGCCACCACGCACCAGCACGCGATCGCCGACGTGGAAGCCCGGATTGTCGGTCTGGGTGACCTGGGCTTGGCGCCCGTCATCGAGTTCCACATAGAAACGCCAAGCATAACCGGAAGCCGCGCGCGCATTGTTCTGCTCGGCTGAATCGCCGATCACGGCGCCACCCACCGCGCCCACGGCCGTGGCTGCGGCACGACCGCCGCCGCGACCGAACTGGTTGCCGATCACGCCGCCGATGATCGCGCCGAGAATGGCTCCACCGCCGGTCGTCTGTTGACTGATCTGCACCTGGTCGACGCCGCGCACGGTGCCGCAGGCGCGGCAGCGTCCGGAGGGCTGGTCACCCTGGTCGCGCTGGTCGTATCCCTGCTGACGCTGGTCGTATCCCTGCTGACGCTGGTCGTATCCTTGCTGCTGTGCCGGTTCGCGATAGACCACACGCTGGCGCGGCGGCGGTGCCACGCAGGCATTCAAACCGAACAGGGCAACGAGCATCAGCACTATCCATCCACGATTACGCAACATGTTCTTGTCCTCGGTAAGTTTCATCGAATACTTGCAACGCGCTGAGCGGAAATTGCCCAACGCCGACACAATATAATTGTGCAAGCGCCCGCGTGAACAAAGGTGAAATTCACGATAACGCAGGAGTCGCGCGTCAGTTGACGTACAGATTCACCTGCTTCGGGTTAGCATCGCGGCTACGGGTGTTTGCGGGGAACGACAATGACGGTGACCGAAACTAGGCTCAGCGAGCGGATTCGCAAGCTCGATACGCAGGTCGCGCGGGATAAACTCGAAGGTCTGCCCGATGCGGAAATCGCCCAGGCGCTGGCTGAACTCGGTCCGGGCCATGCGATCGACATCCTGCAGGGTTTCTCCGCCGCACGCCGTGCCAGCATCGCCGCAGCGACGACATCCGGCGAAGGCGAGCAATGGCTCCAGGACTGGAACTATCCCGAAGGCAGCATCGGCCGGCTCATGGAGACGACGCCGGCCGTATTCCGTCCGGAGACAACGGCCAGCTCGGTCATCGAGGCGATGCGTGAAGTGGTCAAGCGCCAGCTCATCACCTACATTTTCGCGGTCGATGCGGAGCGCCGCCTGATCGGTGTTGTCACCTTCCGCGAGCTGCTGTATGCGAGCGAAGATGCGCAACTCATGGATGTGATGGTGCGCGAACCGTTCGCGCTCAACGCACAGAGCAGCCTGGTGGATGCGATGCGCGAAGTCGTCACCCGCCACTATCCGGTGTATCCGGTGTGCGACAGCGCCGGCCGCCTGATTGGCCAAGTCCGCGGCCAAGTCATGTTCGAGCAGCAGGCGTTCGAGATCAGCGCGCAGGCCGGCTCGATGGTCGGTGTGGAGAAGGAGGAACGCACCTCGACGCCATGGCTGCGCGCGCTCAAGTTCCGCCACCCCTGGCTGCAATTGAATCTGCTCACCGCATTCATTGCCGCAGCGGTCGTCGGCATATTCCAAAGCACGGTCAATCAAATCGTCCTGCTCGCCGTGTTTCTGCCCGTGCTGTCCGGACAATGCAGCAATACCGGCTGCCAGGCGCTGGCCGTCACCCTGCGCGGAATGACCTTGAACGAAATCCGCGCGGGGCGCGCGAACGTACTGCTGGTCAAGGAAGCCTGGCTCGGCCTCTTGAACGGCCTGCTCGTCGGCTTCGTCGCCGGCACCGCCATGTATATCATCGCGCGCATGGAGCACAACGTGCACGCGCTGCCGCTCGCGCTGATCACCGTGGTCGCCATGGCACTCTCCAGTGTCGCCAGCGGCATCGCCGGCGCCGCAGTACCGATGGGGTTGAAACGCATCGGCGCCGATCCGGCAATGGCCTCGAGCATCTTTCTGACCACGGCGACCGATGTGGTGAGCATGGGCCTGTTCCTTGGCATGGCACGGTGGCTGCTGCTTTGAGGGCTGAGAGCTGAGGGCTGAGAAAGATCAAAGGCCCGCAGCACCATCACTCTTCGGCCCTCGGGCCTCCGCCCTCAACCCTCAGCCCTTCTTGATCATCATGAATCTCATCGACAGCCACTCGCATATCGACGTCGCCGAATTCGACGTCGATCGCGCGCAGGTACTCGCGCTCGCGCGCGCCGCGGGCGTACGCCGCCAGATCGTGCCGGCGATTGCGTTCGCCGGCTTCGACAAACTGCGCGCCTTGTGCCGCGATGAGGCCGGACTCTACCCGGCCTACGGTCTGCATCCGATGTATCTCGCTGAACATCGGCCCGAGCATCTCGATGCCTTGGTCGAATGGATCGATCAGGATTGGATCGGGCGCGAGCGGCCGATCGCAGTCGGCGAATGCGGGCTGGATTTTTATGTCGACGGACTCGATGCGCAAACGCAGCGGCTGTATTTCCGGCGCCAACTCGAAATCGCGCGCGACGCCCGCTTGCCGGTGATCTTGCATGCGCGCCGCGCACTCGATGAAGTGATCTCCACATTGCGCGATGTCGGCAATCTGAGCGGCGTCGTGCATAGTTTTTCCGGCAGCGAGGAACAAGCCAGGCAATTGTGGAAGCTGGGCTTCTGCATCGGGCTCGGCGGCCCGCTCACCTACGAACGCGCGCGCCGCCTGCGTGGCATCGCCGCGAGCATGCCGCTCGAATTTCTGCTGCTGGAAACCGACTCGCCCGATCAACCCCTGCACGGACACCAAGGCGCGCGCAATGAGCCGGCCCTGCTGCGTGAAGTCTGCGATTGCGTCGCCGCGCTGCGCGGCGTGGACGCCGCAGAAATCGCCGCGGCGACGACGCGCAATGCCGAGCGTGTGTTTGCCCTGCCCGCGTTCGACGCGAGCTGAGTCAGGCCATCGCCGCGACCGACTCGTTCTCTGCGCCAGCCCGCGACAGAGGCACCGCCAGCAGGCGCTGGATCACGCGCGAAACCGCAACGAAGGCGAACGTGCCGGTCACCTGGGTTGCTGCGCCCAGGCCGCCGGAACAGTCGAGCTTGAGTCCGCCCTCGGTATTGGTCGCGCGTGTCTTGCACACACTGCCGTCGGCCTGCGGATAATTCACGTTCTCGCGCGAAAACACCGCCTGCACGCCGAAATAACGTTTGGGATTGCGCGTCCAGCCGTAGTCTTCGCGCAATTTGCGCCGCACCAGACCTAGCAGGATATCGTGCTCGGTCTTCGACAGGTCGCGCGCGGTGATCAGGGTCGGATCGATACGCCCACCTGCCGAACCCGACACCACGATGGGAATTTTCCGCCTTTTGCAAAATGCGATCATTTCCACCTTTACCTTCAGTGTATCGCAGGCGTCGAGCACGGCGTCGTAACCGCGCGCAAGCAGATCGGCAAGATTGGCGGAGGTAAGGAAATCCGCAATCGCATGCACACGAACCGCCGGGTTGATCGCGCTCGCGCGTTCGGCCATCACATCGACCTTGGCGCGGCCGTACTCGCCGTCGAGCGCATGCGACTGGCGATTCGTGTTCGATACGCAGACATCGTCCGCGTCGATCAGGGTCAGTTCGCCCACACCCGAACGCGCCAATGCCTCGACCGCCCAGGAGCCGACGCCGCCGATGCCGACCACACAGACATGCGCGCGTGCCAGCTGTGCCGCCGCGCCTGCGCCGTAGAGTCGATCGATGCCTGCGAAGCGTTCGTCCATCGATGGATTATAATCGTTGCGATGAAACACGTGATTCTGCTTGTGATCGGCCTGTTCGTCGGCGCGATGTGCGCCACCGTCGTCGTCAACACCCTGCGTGAGCGCGATGCCTATGCGCGCGGTGTGATGGATGTAATGCAGCATCACTATGCGAGCCTGCGCCAGGACATCCGCGCGCAGCGCTGCGACGCGACCAAATCCGCGCAAGCAATCACGCAACTACGCGCAATGGCCGCTGATGTTGAGCCGGCGATCTATCCCGATTCGATACCCGATGCGCCGTTCCGTGAATTCAACCAGCGCCTGCACGACGATCTGGAAAAAATCCCCACTCCGCCGCCTGCGGATTGCGCCGCATTGGCACCATTGGTACAAAAAGTCGGCAGGGCCTGCGACGACTGCCATCAGCAATATCGCTGACTGAAAGTGCAGTCGGGGTTAGGTTCCTGATCGAGTCAAGGGCAAGCGTTAGTCACTTTGCCGGCAACGGAATGAATTCGGTTTCGCCGGGTACCTGCCCCATGCGTTGCGCGGCCCAATCCTGCTTCGCCTGCTCGATGCGTTCGCGCGAGCTGGCCACGAAATTCCAGTAGAGGTGACGCTCGCCGTCCAGCGGCGCGCCGCCGAAAAATACCGCGCGCGCCGGCACGTGCGCGGAGATTTCGACTTCGCCACCAGGCGCGAGTACCGCCATCTGGCCCGCGGCAAGCCGCTCGCCGTCGATCGACAAATCCGCATCCAGCGCGTAGATCGCACGCTCGGCGTACTCGGCCGGCAGCACGAACTTGCCGCCCGCGGAGAACTCCGCGGCCAGATAAAACATCGGCGCGAACACGCGCACGGGCGCGCGCAGGCCCAGGGCGTCGCCGACAACCAGGCGTACATGC